>CANRDM010000051.1 GCA_947629365.1 uncultured Bacilli bacterium | reverse complement strand
GCTAAACATCCAGGAATAACTTATCAAAGATTTGTTGAAATAACAACTCACTTAAATCCCCAAGAAATTGAAGCAATCTTAAATGAAAATCCTAAAGAATAATAACTTTAGGATCTTTTTATTGTTTTATTAATAAAAGAGATTATCTCTCTCTTAAACTAAGAAAGATTAATAATCCCTTCAATAATTCTTGGTAATTACTATCAATATTTAACTTATCAATTTTTGTTAACAAATCATAGTAAATATTATCTAAATATTCTTCAGCATATTTTAATGCTCCTGAATCTTTTAATAATTCTCTTACTCTACTTAATTCTTTATTAGTAATCTTCTTTTTACCATATAGCTTTAAAAATTCATTCTTATAAGAAGTATTAATAATATAACTATACATTAATGTTTGCTTAAATTCTTCAATATCAGACGTATTAGATTTTCCTAATTGATTACTATTTTTAAATATACTTAAGATATCATCTTTAATTTGATAATAAATACCTATATTAATTAATATTTCTTCTAATTCCTTTGCTAATTCTTCTCCATTTAGGGCACATCCTAAGGTAAAAGGCCCAACAATAGTATATAAAGATGTTTTTAATTGATAAACATTTAGTATATCTTGTTCTTTAACATTTTGATTTTGATGTTTAGAAAGATAAGGCAGATAAACATCTAATACTTCTCCTTTAATTGTTTTAATTATAATTTCATTATAAACTTCTAATATTTTATTAAAACTAGGATGATCTTGATATTTATCATAAATTATTTTATTAGCTATAAATAAGCCATAATCTCCTAAACAAATACCGATGGAATTAGCTAATTTTATAGTATCATTATAATTTTCTTTATTTAAATATTCTTGACATATTCTTCTTGGAATAGTCATTTTTCCTCTTCTTAATTTAGCATTATCAATAATATCATCGTGAATTAAAATTGCTGTTTCAAAAGTTTCATAAGCGGTCGCTAAATTAAGATAATTATCTACCTTTTTAGTTTTTATGTATTCTCCTAAAGCAATTAGAACCCCTCTTAGATATTTACCATCTTTATTTAAGTCAATAAAATCATTAATAACTTTTTTGATTATATTATTATCGTCTTCATTAATTAATGATGAATTAAGTAAATTTTGATTATTAATTAATTCTTGTAAACGATCTTTATAAAATAATAAAAATGTTAATAAATATTTATAATAATTTAATTCTTTAATAGGAATATTTAAATCACCAATTAAAGCAATATCATCATTAAAAGTATAATCACTATTTAATATATATTCAATAAATTCTTCTTTAGAATAATCTTTAATGCTAATAACTTTATGATACTTTTCTTGTAATTCATTATTACTATTAATTAAATCAGTGTATGAAGAACAGTTATAATCATCAATAATAACATCTTGATAATTATCTTTGATATAATTAATTAAATCTATACTATTATTTAAATAATTAATCACATATAATTTGGTATCTTTATTTATTTTAGTTAAATCTTCTTTCTTTTTTATTACTAAAACATCTTTATTATTTAAATCTATTGTTGATAAAATAAGATAACCTTTATTTTGATATTTAATAATATTGTTATTTATTTTATCTCTTACTTTACACGTAGTATCATAATAAGTTATCTTATTATCTTTTAAGTATTTTAGATCATCTTTATGAATACCTACACTTGATATAACTAAAATATCATCTTCAGTTAAAATACTTAAATCATCAATTATTTTAATACCTAAATTATTTAATTCTTCTTTTATTAAATTATTAAAAATAAAATCTTTATAAATATAAATATTTCTTGGCTTATCCTTTTTTATTTCACTTTCATATAAACTATAAATTACTTCTAAAGTGTGATTTATTCCTTTACATAAGCCTTTTCCTTTTGGTATATAAATCATTATATTCTCCCCTAAAAAAAGAAATAGATGCCTATTTCTTAAAATGAATCAATATTAATTTTAACTTTTGGCATTTTATTAATGGCAGCATAAGCCCCAATAAGAGTTCTTATTGAAGATGATGTTTTACCATTTTTGCCAATTACTCTTCCCATTTCTGCCTCTGGAACTAATATTTCTAAAATTGTAACATCTTCATCAGCTTCGAAAAGAGATACTTTTACTAAATCAGGTTCTAAAACAATACTTTTAACTAAATATTCAGTAAACTCTACTACATTCATTTTATCACCTAATTCTTTTTACTTTTGCTATTTGCATATTTTGTCATAATTCCCGCATTAGATAAGATGTTTCTAACAGTATCAGTTGGAATAGCGCCATTGTTTAACCATTTAAGAGCTTTTTCTTCATCAACTGTTACTTTGTCTGCACCTTTAACTGGGTCATAAGTTCCAACTGCTTCAATAAATCTACCATCTCTTGGATTTCTTGAATCAGAGGCTACAATACGATAGAATGGTTTTTGTTTTGCTCCCATTCTTTTTAGTCTTAATTTTACAGCCATAATTGACCTCCTTTTTCTACTGCCATTAATATAACAAATTATGCGTTGCTTGTCAACTATTTTTATTGACTTAATTATCTTTTACTTCTTCAGTTTCTAAATATTCTTCATTAACATTATCAATGGCTTCAGTTACATCTTCATCAATTATTTCTTCATAATCATCATCTAAATCTTCAACACTAATTTTAACTTTTGTATTACCTACTATTTCAACTCCTAGTTCTTTTTCAATTGTTAAATTAACTAAACCATTTTCAATTGCTACATTAGTAACTGTTGGTTGTTTTAAGCTTCTAACAATTATTTCAGAATTATTATCTAAAACAGTATCATTTTTAAGTGGAACATTCATTTTATCAGAATAATTAAATCTTTTAGTACTAACTGCTGTTTTAGTATCATTATCATATGAATACCAAACATTAACATCAAAAGAACCCGTAATTAAAACACTACCATTGTTATTTGCACCATTAAAAGTATTGTTGATAACCCAACAACCTAACACTGTATTAGGCTTCTCTTCTGGTTCTAAACTAAAATTGGTATTACTAGTTTTTTTAGCTTTACCGATAACCGCTTTAGTTACAATTTCTCTATAATTAGACAAATTTATCACTCCCTAATTTAATGTATGCAAAACTTAGGGAAAAAGAACTATAAATATTGGGCAAATAAAAACGCATAATATTTTTTAAAAATACTATGCCTTTTATTTTTATTTTTTCATTTTAAGAATTACATAAGTACCAGTTAAAACAACAATACCAATACTACAGATCATTATAGCCATTTCAACAAAGCGTTTACTAACTTTATTTTTAGATTCAGATGTTTCTTCTTTATTTTCTTTATTTTCTTTATTATCATCATTAGTTGAATTATTTTTATCATTCTCGTAAGCATCAGAATGATTACTATCTACATTACTATCTTCATTATTATTAGAATTACTACTATTATTATTGTTATTATTAGTAGTACTGTTATTTGTATTATTGTTATTATTTACACTACTATTATTGTTACTATTATTAGTAGTATTATTAGTGCTATCATTAACATTATTATTGTTATCTTTATCTACAGTTTCATTAGTTAATGTATCATTATTACTTACATCATTATCTTCTTTATTACTTGGAATATCTGTTTTGCTATCGTTTTCATTATCTTCTTTTATTTCTTCAATCCAAGTTACTTCTGCTTTTATTCTTGTTTCATTACCTGCTTTATCTGCCACAACAAACTCAAATGAGCCATTAGTTTTAAATGGATAAGTTCTATAATGATCATTATTAATTACAGTAATATCTTCATCACTAATAACTTCTGCTACAACGATACCATTAGTTTTTTCCGTTGTACTATATTTAATACTTACTTTTGGGGCTACTTTATCAATCCAGTCAACTTTAGCTACTGTTTTGCCAACATTACCATCTTCATCAACAAATTCAAAAGTAAATTCACCATTTTCAGTAAATGTATATGTATCGCTTCCCTTTGGATTAATCATCGTAATCTTTTTGCTAGGATTAACTAATTTAGCTACAACATCTTTATTAGTTAAACTATTAGTACTATATTCTACATCTGCAGTTGGAGCAATTTTTCTAGTAGTATCTTCAAATAGATTAATCATTGCGGCACTCATATAACTACCTGATGTTTCTACCCCAATTACTTTAACATATTTAGCTTTGATAACATTATCAAAAGTTACTTTTTTACTTAAATTATTTAAATCCCATTTGGTACTTTCAACAGCAGTTGTCCAATCTTCATTATCAATGCTAACTAAAATTTTAGCATTAGTTACAATTCCATTGGTACTACTTTGACGAGGAACATATTCTAAAGATGAAATATAAGCTGGTTCATCTAATTCTAAAACAATAAATTTATCTTTATCAGATCCATCCCAAGCAGTATGCCACATTGTATTAACATTACCATCGATAGCGTTTTCTTTACCATTAGATTTTCCAGGTTCTTCTGTAGAAACTTCTGCAACAGTTAAACGTTTAATTGAGACATATTTATCTTCATCACTTTCCCCATTACTTGTAAAAGTAAAGGTTTTTAGATCACTTTCTGTATAATTTTTATTTCTACCTACTCTAACATCAACGGAAACATCACCATTTAAATCTGGTTCTTTTTCACTAAATTTATTCCATTCAAGACTGTCAGAATATTTCCATTCCATTGTATCATTTAAACCAGCAAAAATATTTTCATTATCATTAATTGATACACTAGCTGGGAATAAAGATTTTTCAATCGGAATATCATAAATGACATCAAGAGCTCCCACTATTCTTATATGAATATCTGTTTCTGAATGAATTAAATTAATTTCATCTTCACTTAATTCATAAGATAAGCCAGATACTTCTTTCCAATCATCACTTAATAAATTACTTGTTATATTATATTGCCAAGTTACACCATTTCCTTCAAAACTTTTTGAAAGAACAATTTTACCAGCATCTTCTCCATCAAATGAGAAAGTGGCAACAGCATCTTTATTAGCGTTTAATAAATAATTAGCAACTTGTCTTTTAACATTATCATTGACAACTTCTTTATTCTCTTTAGTAGCGTTTGTTAAAGCATCATTTACTAATTTAATAAATTTAGCTTGATAAATGGCATCATTTAAATGAGTATCAATAATGCGTAATAAATCGTGCATTGGTAATGGATAATTACCTAAGGCATCAACTATTTGAAGAGCTAAATTATAATATTCTTCTTCTGTCTTTTCTTGCTTTTCATAAGTTCTTACTAAACCTAACCAAGCATCAAAATTAATATTTTGAACATCTAAAGCGGCCTTATAAATATTTTCTAATGTTTCATAATCTGATTCATAAGTAGAAGTACTCATTAATATTTCTTCCGCTAAAGCATACTTGTCATAATCTTTTAAAGCAGCGGTAGCTAATATTACATAACTAGCAGGGAATCCCCCAGCATAATCACCACTACCCCAACCATTAGGCATTCTAACTGATAATTTTTCGGTTTTACCAGATTGACCCCAGCCAGAAACATCATTATATAAATTCCATACTTTATTACCATTATCATCTAATGACATATAAATATAAGCAGCGTGTCCTGGTTGTGATACAACACTTGATGGAACTCCATAACTACCCCAAATGTTTGAACCAGTTTTAGATAGCCCACCACATACAGAACCTTCTTCAAAGACAACCCATAATTTTGGATAACCCTCTTTATAAGTTATATTATAATCTTTAAAATTATAAGCATATGGTAAGTTACCTCTTTTTTTATTATTCCACATATCAATATCATCTAAAACATAATATTTAGGATTATTATATTCATAACCGAAACGATATGTTATATATGTATATGGATTGGTACTATTATTTTCCGTTGTGTAATGATTTAACCAAATAATTTCTTCATCATCAATAATATTATTCATTACAAAACGCATTTCTTCAACAGTTAAATGATCATATATATTATCAATTAATAAGCCTTTTTCTTTTAATTCTTTATATATTTCATAACGTTTAAGAGCATTTGAACCATTCGGATCATCAGGATCTTCTGGTGCTCCCGTTACCCATAAACCAACATTAGCACTATGGGTAAGTGATAATGTAACAATCATTTTCTTATATAAATCTTGATATTTAACTCCTTCACTAGTTAAATTTTCATTCTTTAAATCAGTATCTTTATATTTTTTATATAAACTATTTAAAATTTTTAGGCTACTAGCATAGTTACCATCTGGCGCACCACCTAAAACATATAACTCTAATGTTTCTGAATCATTCATTAACCAAGATAATACTTCTTTATATTCATCACTATATCTAAGTAATGCTTGTAAAATACCATAACCAACATTATTAACAAAATCTCTTTGTAATAAAGTTAATTTATATTCATCAATATTACTAAAGTCACCTTTTTTAATATTATCTTCATATTTTTTAATTATGGCATCATAATCAGCTACTTTTTTTACAACGGTATTATCATCACTTAAATCTTCAACATAGCCCTCTTTAACTAATTTAGCATCAGCATAAACGGCATCATCATACCACATACTATACCAACTATCACCATTTTCATAGGCATATAGTTTTAAGTATTTTACTCCCTCTAAAGGAATTTCTACATAATCAGCATCATCCCAGCCTTTTTTAATTCCTGATTTATAAGCTTCTTTCCACTCCGTACCATCACTTGAGGTATAAATTGTAAATGTTACCCCACTATTATAATAAGTACTTGTTTCTTTAGCATCAACACCTAAGT
This sequence comes from uncultured Bacilli bacterium, assembly GCA_947629365.1. Lineage (GTDB taxonomy): Bacteria > Bacillota_I > Bacilli_A > RF39 > UBA660 > SIG200. The sequence goes on along the minus strand of CANRDM010000051.1, from coordinate 1,173 downwards.
AAGTAACAAAATAATCATAATCTAAATTGGTTAAATCGTATACTAAACTAGATGTTGCCCAAGCAGCAATACCTTTAATAAATTCTCTTTTTTCACCCTTAACATTAAGCGTAATTAACCCACTTGAGTTATTTTTATCTAAACGTAAATAATAACCACTTTCCACATAAGTTTCATCTTCTTTATAACCGATATCAGAAAGATAAACATAATCTTTAGAATCATATGCTAAAGCATAAACATTTCTTAAAATGTTATTTCCCTCTACTTTTCTGTAAAATGCCCCAACTACTAAAACCATAAGGGCTAGTACAAAAACAAAACTAACTTTTAATATACTTTCTTTTGAAATTTTTGCCATAATCACACCTCTTTTACCCAATATTATACATAAATTATGTAAAAATGCAATATTTTTTGTCACTATTTTGACATAAATAGTTAACATTGTATTTAATAGGTTTTTCTTTTATAATAAATGCAAAAGGTTAGTGATTTATTATAATGAATATCATAAGTTTATTAGAAAATAATAAAAATCTTGATTATCAAGCATTTATGCAAAAAATTTGCTTTACCAAATACCCAATTGTAGGGGTTAAAATTCCTACTTTAAAAAAATTGGCTAAAGATTTATTAAAAGAAAATGACTATCAAGAAATTTTAAGTAAGATAAGTGATGCTACTTTTGAAGAAGTATTACTTGAAGCTTTTATTATTAGTTATGCTAAAGTAAGTTTTGAAGAAAAAATTAATTTAATTAAGAACTTTTTACCTAAAATTGATAATTGGGCTATTTGTGATAGTTTTATAAGCAGTCTTAAATTTATTAAAGATTATCAAGAAGAAATGCTTATTTTTTTAAAAGAATTATTAAAATATAGTGATGAATATTATTTAAGATTTGTTATTGTTACTTTACTTAATTATTATGTTAATGATTCATACTATAACGAGGTCTTAAATATTTTAATTAATATAAAAAGTGAATATTATTATGTTAAAATGGCTCTTGCTTGGGCCTACTCTATTCTTTTAACCAAATATTTTGAAAAAACAATTAACTTTTTAACTATTAATAAAAATAATATTGATAAATGGACATATAATAAAGCTTTACAAAAAGGAAGAGAATCTTTTAAGTTAAGTAAAGAGCAAAAAGAAAGATTAAAA
>CANRDM010000050.1 GCA_947629365.1 uncultured Bacilli bacterium | reverse complement strand
AGATTAATTAAATTTAAAAACATAAAACCCCCTGATAAAATATATGATAAATCTGTTAGTTTACTAATAAAAGATATAAAATGGTGATATTTCGTTGAAAAAATTATATAATATTTTCAACGAATAAAAAAAGCAAAAGTTATTCTTTAAAACCCTTATAATTTTCGATATAATATTATTAGGTGGACTTATGAAAAAAGTAGTTTTAGTTGATGGAAACAATTTATTATTTCGTTCTTATTATGCAACTGCTTATTCTGGTAGTATTATGCGTAATAGTAAGGGACTACCTACTAATGCTTTATATGGATTTGTAGGAATGATTAATAAAATAATTACGGAAGAAGAGCCAACTTATATGATGGTTGCGTTTGATATTGGTAAAAATTTTCGGAAAGAAAAATATGATTTTTATAAAGAGGGAAGAAGTGCTACACCTGATGAATTAAAAATGCAAATGCCTATTGCAAGAACCATCCTTGATGCAATGGGTATTAAGTATGTAGAGCTTGCTCCCTATGAAGCTGATGATATTATTGGTACAGTTGCCAAAATTGCCGAAAGTAATCCCGATTATTATTCCCTTATTGTTTCAAGTGATAAAGATTTACTACAATTAATTAGTTTTGAAACAGAAGTTAAATTATTAAAGCAATCTGGTTTTATTAGATATAATGAAGAAAGTTTTGAAAAAGATTATGGTATTAAACCAATTAATATTATTGATTTAAAAGCTTTAATGGGTGATGCATCTGATAATATTCCTGGGGTTAAAGGTATTGGTGAAAAAACTGCTTTAAAATTATTACAAGAATATAAAACTTTAGATGGCATATACGAAAATATAGATAGTATTAAAGGGAAAACGCAAGAAAAATTATTATTAGATAAAGATAATGCTTATATGAGTTATGAGATAGCTACTATCTATAGAGATGTTCCCATTAATGTTAATTTTGAAGAATTTTTATATAAAGGACCAGATGTTATTAAATTAAAAGAAGTCTATGAAGAATTAGAATTTTATTCATTACTTAAAAATATCGTGGTCGAAAAACAAGAAAAAGAAGAAATTAAATATCAAGTTGTAAAAGATTTAAATACTATTAAATTAGATGATACAGTCGCTTTTTATCTTGAAGTTGATGAAATAAATTATCATAATGGGGAAATTTTAGGAATGGGTATAAGTGATCAAAATAATAATTATTATATACCTAGAGAATTAGTGAATGAGGCCATCGATTTATTAAAGGGTAAAAATGTTATTACTTATGATTTAAAGAAAAGTTTAATTGTGACTAAAAAAGATATTCCTTGTGCATTTGATTTAATGATTGCCGCATACTTAGAAGATGAAGATTCAAGTGAAGATATTACTAAATTAATGAATCATTATAATTATGAATGTGTAAGCTATGAAGATTTAAAGAAAAATAATTTTACCAGAATTGATAATATAATAACTTTAAAAAGTAAATTTATTTTAGATAATTATCTATCTTTTCAAGATCGTTTAATTAATGATGGACAAATAAGTATTTTAAATAATATTGAAATGCCCTTAATAAAAGTTTTAGCTTCCATGGAAGCAAGTGGCTTTAAGTTTAATCAAGAACCACTTAAGAAAATGAAAGAAGAAATAACTTTAAAAATTGAAGAAATAACTAAAGAGATATATGCTTTAAGTGGGGAAGAATTTAATATATCTAGTCCAATGCAACTAGGCAATGTTTTATGGGAAAAAATGGCTTTAGGAAAAGTGGGGAAAACACATCGAGGTTATAAAACAGATGTTAAAACTTTACAAAAATATCAAGATAAGCATCCAATTATTAATAAAGTTTTAGAATATCGTAATTTAACTAAATTACTTAGTACTTATATTGATGGGTTAGAAGAATATGTGGCTAGTGATGGCAAAATTCATACGATTTTTAATCAAACATTAACAAGAACCGGACGTCTTTCTTCAATGGAACCTAATTTACAAAATATTCCGGCAAGAGAAGAATATGGTAAAAAAATAAGACTAGCCTTTGTTCCTAGTAATGATTTAATATTAAGTGCTGATTATTCTCAAATTGAATTAAGAATTTTAGCTCATATCTCAGATTCAAAAGAATTAATTAATGCCTTTGTTAATGATGAAGATATACATACTAAAGTAGCGGCCGATATTAATGGGATAAGTGAAAGTGAAGTAACTAAACATATGCGAAGTATGGCTAAAGCGGTTATCTTTGGCATTGTTTATGGGATAAGTGGTTTTGGTTTAGGAGAGAACTTGAATATTTCTAGAAAAGAAGCCAGTGATTTTATCGAAAAATATTATGAGCTTTATCCAGGGGTTAAAAATTATATGGATAATATTGTTAAAAGTGCTTATGAAACAGGTGAAGTAAAAACACTATTTGGGCGGATTAGAAAAATTAATGAATTAAAAAATAGTAACTATCAAGTAAGAACAATGGGAGAAAGAATGGCCCTTAATACACCAATTCAAGGTACATCAGCCGATATTATGAAAATGGCTATGATTGAAGTTTATAATAAATTAATTGAAAATCATTTAGAAAGCAAAATGATTTTACAAATTCACGATGAAATAATAATTGATGCTAAAAAAGAAGAAGTGGAAATATTAAAGAAAATTATTGAAGAAGCAATGATTAATGTTGTTAAATTAAAAGTACCCCTAAAAATAGAAATAAATACGGGTATTAATTGGTATGATGTAAAATAGAGGTGAAAATATGCCAGAATTAGCGGAAGTTGAAACCGTAAGAAATACTTTAAAAATGCGAATATTAAATAAAAAAATCAAAGAAGTAATTATTATTTACCCAAAAATTATTGAAAGTGATTTAAAAGAATTTAAGGAAGTTTTAAAAAATAATGAATTTATAGATATTTTAAGAAAAGGTAAATGGTTAATTTTTGAACTTAAAGATCATTATTTATTAAGTCATTTAAGAATGGAAGGTAAATACTTTATTAAAGATAGCAATGAAGAAGTAGCCAAACACGAACATATTATATTTAGATTTGAGGATGGATTTGATTTAAGATATAATGATACCAGAAAATTTGGTCGAATGAAATTAATTAAAAAAGAAGATTTAAATAAAACAATAGAAATTCAAAAACAAGGAAAAGAACCAATGGATGATACTCTTACCCCTAAGTATTTACAAGAAAAATTTAAGGGTAAAAAAATTCCCATTAAAACAGTACTATTAGATCAAGAAATTATAAGTGGTCTTGGTAATATTTATGCTGATGAAGTTTTATTTGCCTCAAGAATAAATCCAATAAAAAATGCTGGTGATTTAAATGAAGAAGAATGTGCAAGAATCATTAAAAATGCTAAAGAAATAATTTTAAAAGCAATAGAAATGGGAGGGACCACTATTAGAAGTTATACCTCTAGTTTAGGTGTTACTGGTCATTATCAAGATTATTTAAAGGTACATAAAAGAGAAGGGTTACCTTGCGTTAATTGTAAGTCTTTAATTAAAAGAATTAAAGTAGGGGGAAGAAGTACATACTTTTGTGAACATTGTCAAAAATAAAGGAGATCTATGGATACAATCATTAAAAAAGTTTTAAATGAAATTAATTCTTCCGGGTATGAAGCCTATTTAGTTGGAGGCTTTGTTAGAGATTATCTACTTGGTATTAAATCTTTAGATGTTGATATTTGTACTAATGCTTTACCAAAAGATTTACATCAGATATTTAAAAATAATAATAACGCTAATAATTATGGTGGCTTTAATTTAAAAATAAAAAGTTATAATATTGATATAACAACTTATAGACAAGAATTAAAATATGCCAAAAGAAAACCAATAGAAATAAAGTATATTAATAGTTTAGAAGAAGATATTAAAAGAAGAGATTTTACTATTAATGCAATCTGTTTAGATAAAAAAGATCAAGTTATTGATTTAGTCGGGGGAGTAAATGATTTAAATAAAAGACTTATTAGAATGATTGGTGATAATCATCAAAAGATCGTGGAAGATCCTTTAAGAATTTTAAGAGCTATTCGTTTTGCTTCCATCTTAAATTTTAAAATTGTTGATGATTTACAAGAAGAAATAAAAAATAATTATCAATTAGTTAGTACTTTATCAAATAAAAGAATTAAAGATGAATTAACTAAAATACTTTTAAATAAAAATTTTTTAGTTGGTTTAAATTATTTAAAAGATTTAAAAATATTAGATTTATTAGAAATTAGTTTTGATGATATTACTTATGTTAATGATATATCAGGAATGTGGGCACAATTAAAAATAAATCGAGATTTTGAATTTACAAAGCAAGAAAAACGAAATATAATAAACATTAGACAGATAATTAGTGAAGGAAATATAAATTATAAAACATTATATAAATATGGTTTATATAATTCATTGGTGGCTGGAGAAATACTTAATATTAATCCTAAATTAGTTAATAAAATGTATCATAAAATGCCCATTAAAGATGTTAAAGATTTACAAATAAGTAATGAAGAGATTATGGAATTAACTAATTTGTCAAAAGAAAATTTAAATAAAATAAAAAAAGATTTAATTGCTTCAATATTAGATGAAAAGCTAAATAATAATTATAAAGAAATAAAAAATTATTTAATAAATTTATAAGTAAAGGAGAATGGTTATGAGTAATAACAAAAAATATGTTGTTGATGCTAATTTTATCAGTGTTGCTTATAATCTAAATTTGTCTTTAGCAGAATTTTTGTTATTACTTTATTTTGATAATGCTGATTCTCAAAATTTTGATATTGAAGTTATTTCTTTAAAATTAAAAATGGAAGCCAGTGATATCTTATTTGCTTTTAATAATTTAATTACGAAAAAACTTATTTCTTTAGTAAGCGAAAAAAATGAATCAGGAAAAATTACGGATAAAGTTTTATTAACTGGTTTTTATGAAAAGATTGAAGAAAATCAAAAAAGATTAATTAAGAAAAATGTTAAAGAAGATATCTTTACAAAATTTGAAACGGAATTTAAAAGACCCCTTGCCGGAATGGAAATAGAAATAATTAAGGCTTGGAGCGAAAAATATGAAGAGAGTTTAATACTAAGAGCTTTAGAAGAAGCAATTTATAATGGTGCAATTAATATAAGGTATATTGATGCAATATTATATGAATGGAGTAAAAAAGGATATAAGACAAGAGAAGATGTGGAAAATAATTTAAAAAAAACATATGATAAAAAATTAGAAGAAACAAGTATTTTAGATTTTAATTGGTTGGATGATTATGATAAGTAGTGAAGAAATAATAAAAGAATTAGATATATTAATACCTAATCCTAAGTGTGAATTAAATTATAATAAAGATTATGAATTATTAATTGCCACTGTTTTAGCAGCTCAATCAACTGATAAAAGAGTTAATGAAGTAACTAAAGTATTATTTAGTAAATATAACTTACAAGATTTAGCTAATGCATCGCAAAAAGAAATTGAAAAGATAATAAAACCTGTTGGTACCTATAAAAGAAAAAGCGAGTATATAAAAAAGATTGCTCAAAGTTTAATTAAAGATTATGATGGAGTAGTACCCAATAACCGGGAATATTTAGAAAGCTTACCTGGAGTAGGAAGAAAGACCACTAATGTTGTGTTAGCAAATATTTATGATGAAGCAACTATTGCAGTTGATACACACGTTGCAAGAGTATCAAAAAGATTATGGTTAGCTAAAGACGATGATGATGTTTTGACTATTGAAAAGAAATTGATGCGAATTTTTCCTAAAGATAAATGGAGTAGGTTACATCACCAATTAGTTTTATTTGGTAGATATACTTGTAAAAGTATGAAACCTTTGTGTCAAGATTGTCCTTTCGTCAATAAATGTAAAATAACTAAAAATTAATTCCCTATCAAGGATATTATATAGTATTATTAAGTAAGGTGGTAAAAATGAATGAAAAGAATATAGGAAGTATAATTAATAAGTTAAGAGAAGAAGCTGGTTTAACACAAAAAGATTTAGCAGCTAAATTATGTATTAGTGATAAAGCAATATCAAAATGGGAAACAAATACTAATTTGCCTCCACTTGATATGATTTATAAGATTAGTACATTATTTAATGTTTCATTTCAAAATCTTTTAAAAGTTAGACTTGAAGATGAACACGTTGATGAAAAAGTTATTAAAAATATAATGGATGAATTTGATGAATCAAATAAGAGAAAAGAAAAAATTATTAAAATAGCTATTATGGTACTTTTAGTAGTAACATTAATTTTAATAATAGTTCTTCATTTTACTCAAACTTATAACAAGTTTGATGTGTATAATATGTCTGTAAATAGTGATGAAATTTATGCAGATGGAATTTACATTGAAACTAGAATCAAAGATTCATTAACTCTTAATAATTTAAGATTAAGAAAAGATGAAGTTAAATCCTCTGACACTATATCCATAGATATTTATTATGTAGATATTTTTGACAAAGAAATTTTGCTTTATACAAGTGAAAGATTAGAAGACTTAACATTTTCTAATTATCAAACTCTAGTTAAAACAGATGATTTAACTAAATATATAAATAATATGTATGTAAGAATTACAATTATTGGTAAAGACGATAATGTTAAAAAATATATAGGTAAATTAAATTTTGCTATTGATTTTTCTAATAACATAGATTATGGCGATAAAATGGTAACATCGTATAATGACAAAAAATTAGATAAAGATTATGTTAAAGAAAGGTTATTAGATAATGGCTTTAAAGAAAATAATAGTAATAATTTAGTTAAAAGTACTAATGAGTATAGAATGATATATTATTATGATTCTAATAAATTAACATATCGTTATGAGAAAAATAATTTTTCATATCGGTACACTTATAATTTTGATTTGGCAACTTTGGAAATATTAGTATTTGATGAAAATAATGTTGAAATAGAAAATTATGAATACAATGTAAATGAAGATAATGTTACGATTTGTAAAGTTGGACGTTGTAATGATGCTAGAAATGCAATGAAATTACTTAATCAAAATGTATTAAATTATCTATATAATGAATAATCTCTATAAATGCGATAGAGATTTTCTCTTTATAATAGGTTGTCGAATTTTGTCGAAAAATATTAGAATAAAAATGGAAAGGAGTTAAGAGGGTTTGAAAAATGTGAAATTTATATTTTTTGCATTAGTTAGTGTGTTACTTGTTTTTCCATTAAATATTTTAGCTAAAGAGGCATATCTTATAAATAACAGTGGTATTGAATTGAGTGAAGAAGAATATAATAATTTTATCAAAGTTCGTCCTTACGAATATTTAATGACGATGAATGAAGATGATTATGCTAAGCTTAAAAGTTTAGATTATAGTAATATTAAAACAACAACTAAATATATTCAAACGGTTTATAATCGTCGTTATAATGCCATAACGGAAAAAGAAATAACAAAAGAGGAATTTGAAAATAATGTTATGCCTATTTTAGACGATGGCGATACTTTTATTGAAACAAGCAATAAAAAACTAAATCTTGTTTTATCTAGTGGAACAAAGTGGAATTATGTAGTTTTGACGAATTCTTGGAAAGGCTCACCAGCTGTTAGATCATTTGATGTTATTGGCATAAGGGGTGATGGCGTCGATTTTCGAGATGGGTCACAAACCGGCGAACAAATATATTCGGAAAATGGTAAATATACAAAAATTGATTATGATTGGAATGGCACAAATATTAAAAGATTTGATAATGGTTTTGGCATATCAATGAATGTTGTCAATAACGAAAATTTAGAATCGCTTGTTATGACAATTGATTGTGATGTAACACCAACGGATACTTTCTCAGATATATTTGGTGCTTATGAACACGCTGTAACTAATGTATCACTTGAAGAGTCTCATAATTATAAGCTTGAATCGAGTGGCCTTGGCAGAGTATTTAATTTTCCACTTGAAACACGTCAAAAATATGACGGAATGCAAGGCGTTTATTTGTACTATAAATAAGGTAACAATATTAAATCAGATTATTTTTTAAAAACTTTTATATTTCTTTTATGTAATATATTTCGTTTCTTGATATATTACATTATATTAAAGAAACAAAAATATTATATTGTGTTATAACAAGTTTTTAGCACAAAAGAAGTTAATATTAATTACACAAGGCGAGGATGCAATTATTGAATTGCATCTTTTTTGGTATAAAGTTTTTTTAAGTTTCATAGCATTTAAGTAGAAAAAGGAGAAAATTATTATGGAAAAAGAAAAT
>CANRDM010000049.1 GCA_947629365.1 uncultured Bacilli bacterium | reverse complement strand
AGAAATTACTTTGAAAAGATAAATACAATATTTTACAGTAAAGAAATAATAATCTAGCCAATTAGATTATTATTTTTTATATAAGTGTTATAATAATTATGGTGAAAGTAAAAATGGAAATACTAAATCCAGATATTAATTATGGACTTTCAGATAAAGAAGTAAAAAGGCAAATAAAAAAAGGTTTAGTTAATGAAGATACAACTATTCCAACTAAAAGCGTTAGTTTAATTATTTTAAGTAATGTTTTTACTTTATTTAATCTTTTAAATTTCTTTTTAGCATTTCTTATTTATTTAGTTGGTTCTTATAAAAACTTATTATTTTTAGGAGTCGTATTTTCTAATACTATTATTAGTATTTTTCAAGAAATAAGAGCTAAAAGAGAGGTTGACAAATTAAAATTAACTAATGCCCCTCAAGTTGTGGTAGTAAGAAATGGTATTGAAGAAATAATAGCCATTGATAATATTGTATTAGATGATATAGTTAAATTAAAGCTTGGTAATCAAGTAGTAGTAGATTCAATTATTTTAGATGGTGTTGTTGAAGTTAATGAAGCATTTATTACAGGTGAATCTAATACCATAGTTAAGAAAAAGGGCGATACTTTATATTCGGGAAGTTTTATTGTAAGTGGTAAATGCACTACTAAAGTTATCCATATAGGCAAAGATAATTATACTTCCAAAATATCTAAAGAAGCTAAATATATTAAAAAAGTTAATTCTATTATATTAGATTCTTTAAATAAAATTATTAAAATATTATCAATTATTATTTTACCTTTAGGATGTTTATTATTTTTTAATCAATGTTATGGCTTAAATAATTCTTTTGATGTAGCAATAGTTAATACAGTCGCCGCTCTTATATCAATGATACCTGAAGGGTTAGTATTGTTAACTAGTACTGTTCTTGCTGTGAGTGTTATAAGATTATCAAAGAAAAAAGTCTTAGTAAAACAATTATTTTCTATTGAAACACTAGCTAGGATTGATACAATATGCTTTGATAAAACGGGTACTTTAACAGAAGGAAAAATGAATGTTAAAAAAATTATATCAATTAATAAAAGATATAATTTAGAAGAGATAATGAATAATTTATGTAATGTTTTAGAAACAGATAATGCAACGATGAAAGCTTTAAAGAAATATTTTAATAAAAAAGTAAATATTAAAGTAAAAGAAATTATTCCTTTTTCATCAGAAAGAAAATATAGTGAAGTTACTTTTGCAAATGGCGATACTTATCGCTTGGGTGCACCGGAAATATTATTAGAAAATTTTAAAAATTACCAAGATGATTTTGATGAATATAGATGTATTGCTTTAGTAAAAGTAAGTAAAAAAGTTATCCCACTTGGTTATATTCTTCTTGAAGATGTTCTTCGCAAAGATACTGCCAATACGATTAAATATTTTCAAAAACAAGGAGTTGATATAAAAATAATATCGGGAGATAATCCTAAAATGATTGTTAAGCTTTTAAAAAGATTAAATATAAAAGTTAATAATTATGTTGATTGTTCAAAAATATTAGATAAAGATTTAGAAGAATGTGTTTTAGATAACAATATATTTGGCCGGGTTAGTCCTTTTCAAAAAAGAGAAATAGTTAAAATATTAAAGAAACATAATAGAATAGTTTCTTTTGTTGGTGATGGGGTTAATGATGTTTTAGCCCTAAAAGAATCAGATTGTAGTATTGCTCTTGCTTGTGGAAGCGAAGCAGCATATAATGTTTCAGATTTAGTGCTTCTTGATTCTCAGTTTTCTTCTGTTCCTAAAATTGTTAGTGAAGGAAGAAGAACAATCCATAATATTGAAAGATCAGCGAGTTTATTTATTGTTAAAACAGGCTATGCCGTTCTTTTAACCCTTTTGTTTATGATTCTTCCTTTTAAATATCCTTTTATTCCTATTCAAATTTCTTTAACGGGTGTTTTAACCATTGGTATTCCTTCATTTATCTTAGCTCTTGAACCAAATGATGAAATAATAAAAGGTAACTTTTTAACAAACATTTTTAAAAAAGCTTTACCAACTTCCTTGATTATTGTTTTAAACATTTTAATCATTACCATTTTACCAATAAGTGAAGCAGAGTCATCTACTCTTTCCGTGTTAATTGTTGGTTTTATTGGTTTTGCTCATATTTATCGTATTTGTAAACCTCTTAAACAATATCATATTATAATGCTTGTTATATTAATTACAATCTTTTTAACTAGTGTAATTAGTTTAAAAGAATTATTTTCTTTAACTGTTATTAACACTCCAATGCTTATTTTAATTTCAATACTTTTGGGATTATGTATATTAGAATTTTATGTTATTGATTTAATTCAAAACCAAGATAAAGAATAATTTAGTATTTAAAACATCTCATAATTATAGTAAAATATAGTTTAGAGGTGTTTTAAAAATGAAAAAATTTTGGATTATATTATTACTAATGATACCTTTATTATTTGTCCCAAACAGAACGCTAGCTAAAGAAGATGCTATTAATATTTATTTGTTTAGAGGAAAAGGCTGTGGATTTTGTCAAAAGTTTTTAAACTATGTTAATGATACTTTAACAGAAAAATATTATGATAAATTTAATCTTGTTTCTTATGAAGTATGGAACAATACAAAAAATAATGAATTATTAACAAAAGTAAGAGCTTTTTTAGGAAGTGATAAAACCGGTGTTCCATTCATTGTTATAGGAGATAAATACTTTGAAGGCTATACAGAAAGTTATAATACGGAGATTGAACAAGCTATTCAAGACTTATATGATAGTAGTAACCGTTATGATGTTTTTGAAGAAATTAGTAAAAGTGGTGACAAAATAGATTTAGATGATTATACTACTAAAGAATTAAATGACGTTTATACTGAAGAAGGTATTGTTGCTAAAGAAATAAATGTTAGTTCGTATTCCGCAAGTAATGGTTCTAATACAGTAGCGATTGTTTTATGGAATATGTTATTTACCGCTTTTGCAATGACTATTATTTTAGTTGTTCAAAATCAAAATAAAAAAGCAATACTAGAAGAAATAAGTAAAATTAAAAAATAAATTTAAGATGATTAATGTAATAATTAGTCATTTTTTTTAACGTAAAAATTATTAATTCATAAAATATTATAGATAAATAGGTGATTTTTATGAATAATAATATAATGAAAGCTAAAAAGATTATTGAAGATTTTCAAAATAATAATCGTTTTGTTAATTCTTGTTGTGTATTTCCTCAAAATAATGGAATAACCGGACCAACCGGGCCAATGGGAAGAACACCAACAATAACTATTGGGAAAACTGAAACTGTTCCCTTTGATGAGCCAGCAGAAGTAAATAATGTTGGCGATAATGAAAATGTTATTTTAGAGTTTATGATTCCTAAAGGCGAAATGGGACCACAAGGAGAGTCACCAACCATTAAAATTGGAAGTGTTACTACCGGAGAAGCTGGTAGTAATGCTAGTATAATTGATACAGGTGAAGGTTATAATCATATTCTTAACTTTGTAATTCCCAGGGGTGAAGATGGTTTAAGTGGCGTTATGGGACCAACCGGACCAGCAGGAACTAGTGTATCAATTTTAGGATCCTTTGATTCTTATGATGATTTAAAAATAGAACATCCTAGTGGAAGTATTGGTGATAGTTATTTAGTTGGTGATAATCTTTATGTTTGGAGTAATAACGCGAATGACTGGACTGACGTTGGAGTTATAAAAGGCCCTAAAGGAGATCCAGGTGCCGAAGGAAGTATGGGACCAGCTGGACCACAAGGTATTCAAGGGCCTCAAGGTATCCAAGGGCCACAAGGCGAAATGGGACCAAGAGGTGAACAGGGAATCCAAGGTGAAATGGGGCCAACCGGGCCGACGGGACCAACTGGAAAAGACGGCTTGCAACAAGTAGAAGCTGCTTATATAGTCACATTTAATGATAATAACCCAAATGGATTTGAAGTACCATATAATGCTAGAATTCCTCTAGATAGAATAGAAGTTAATGATACTAAAATTGCTGAATTAACTTTGCAAAACACTTTAAAATTTAGTAAAGCTGGTACTTATAAAGTTGATTTTATGGTTTCAACTAAGGTTAGCCCAACACCAACTTTAGATGAAGCCAATAACGTTATTTCAGTTGGTTTTAAAAAGGTGAATTCACCAATTGTTTATGCTGGTGGAGCTTCCTTTTATATGTATGGACCAACTGTTAAAATAATCAGTCAAGGCTTATTTGTTGTGGGAGATCCTTCTATTGATGAATTAGAACTTGTCAATTTATCAAAACAAAGTATTTATTTAAATTCTCCTCTTATTGATAATATTAATTCTGAATCTTATTTTTCTAACCCAGTTGTAACCATAGTTATTGAATATTTAGGATAAAATTTATAAAAAATTATGTTATAATTTAAAAGAAGTGATGTGATAATGGTAATATGAATATAAGTAAAATAATAAGCATTTTAAAAAAAGGTGAATTAGCAATTATTCCAACTGATACAACTTATGGAATTATCTGTGACGCTACTAATGATGATGCAGTAAGAAAGGTATTTTTAGCTAAAAAAAGAGATTTTAGTAAACCCCTAATCATCTTAGCTAGTGATATTGAGATGGTAAAAAAATATACAAAGAAAATAAACGATTTAGAAAAAGAAATAATTACTAAGTTTTGGCCAGGGGCATTAACTATGCTTCTTCCCAAAAACAGTTTAATTAGTGATTTAGTAACGTCTTCTTCTCCTTTAGTAGGCATTCGTATTCCTAATGATAAGCATCTTCAAGAGATTATTAAAACTTTAGATGCCCCAATTGTAGCTACTAGTGCTAATATTTCAGGTGAAGAAGTAATAACAGTTGTTACCAATATCGACAAAGAACTTCTTAAAAATGTTAGTTATGTGTGTTATGGTGATAAAATTAGTTCTATTCCTTCTACATTAATAAAAGTTAATGAAAACAAAATTTCATTTTTAAGGGAAGGGCTACTTACTCCTAAAATTAAAGATGAATTTAAAAATAATATCTAAAAAAATGTCCTAGGACATTTTTTATTTAGATAAAATTCTTTTTGTAACTATTTCTTCACTTTCTAAGCTGGTAATTTTAACATCTTTAGTTTTAGCTTCTATATCATCTTCAATTCTTTGATATTTTGCTAATACTTCTTTATATTCAGCTTCTGATTTAGCAAGTCTTTCTTTATAGTCTGAAGAAAAAGGTAGGCCAATTAATTTTTTATTTAAGATTTTTTCATTAGCCTTTCCAGCTTCCTCTTTAGCTTCTTCAAAAGTATTATATAAAGTATCAACAAAGGTAGCATTAATACATTCATTATTAAATAGATTATATTCTGGGTAATTGATTTTAAATAATAGATAATTATCTAAAGAAACTCTATTATATAAAAATACTATTTCATATTTAACTGAATTACTACCATCTTTATGGTATTTTCTTCTTTCCCCAACTACATAACATTTAAGAACTATATTAGCTACAACTTCATAATTTCTTTCTAATTCATTAAGGCCATAATTCCAACCAGATTGTTCAAAGACTTCCTTAATGGCATACTTAACTGGATAATTTAAAGTTTCTACTTCTTTCATCATACCACTCTCCTAACTTTAATTAATATTAATTTTACTATCTAATAATTTTTTTATAATAAATTTTCTTTTTCTGCCTCTTACATCATTAAATAGTTCTAATTCAATCATTTCCCAAATAGGTACCCATCCTCCAATTAGGAATATTTCTTTCCATATAATACCTTCTTTAAAAAGAGCCGCTAAAGATAAAAAGAATATCCCTAGAAGAAAAAGCAATATTTGAAATATATTATTAAAATGATGATCAAATACATTACGGTTATATTCTTCTTTTAAAGCATTAATTAGCATTTCTTCTAAATTATCCTGTTTAAATGATGTATTGATATTAATATAAATATCAGTGGTTTTAGAAACATATTTTGCTTCTTTTATAAGATATTCAATAAAATTAGCCGATACATTGTTTTGATTATATCTTTCTAAAAAATCATATTTATCAATTAAATCTACATTAATTATCTTTTTCATTATTTTTCTTCTTTCTATATATTATTTTTAGTTTAGGAAAAGAATTTAATAATCTTTTATTAAACACTTTATTTTGTTTCTTTAATTCTTTTTTTACTAAGTCAGTAACATTTTCAGTATTATCACCACGCGAGCCATCAAAATTTTTGCGGAAATTTAAAATTATTTTTAAAGATAGCATATTATCAGCAAAATAAATGATGAAAATAACTATTGCTAATATAAGTTGCGTATGACTTGAAAGAGCATTAACTAACTTTAACACTAATGGGTTAATTAAATACATTACGATCATTGCGCCTAGTCCAAAAAGTATCATATTTTCTAAACAAACACGACCCTTTATATTGAATTTCTTTTGTGAATAATCCCACCATCTAGTATTAAATACTTTTTCTAATATGAAACTTCCTAAATACTCAATTACGGTACATATTAACATTGACATAATAAAAAGTAAGATTGGTTTATCAATATATCTATTTAATAGAATAGAAATGAGAAGAACTGATTTACCATAGATAGGACAATAAGGGCCAATTAGAAAACCACGGTTGACAAACTTATGCTCACCAATAAATAAATCTATTACTTCTACTAACCAACCTAAGAATGAATATATCATATATATTAAAAACAATTTACATACTACCATTTTTATACTTCCTTAGTTAAAATTATATCATATTAGAATAAACAAAAAAAGCCATTAAGGCTTAATTTGGTAGTATTAAAGTTTGACCTATTGATAAATTGTTACTAGTTAGATTATTTAATCTTTTTATTTCATCAACTGTTGTATTATAGGTTCTAGCAATACTATATAAACTATCGCCTTTTTTTACGGTATAAGTCAATTTATCATTAGTACTAGAAGATGGTATTTTAAGTGTTTGACCTATTGATAAAGTATTACTAGTTAAGTTATTTAATGATTTAATACTATCAACAGATACACCAAATTTATTTGCTATACCATATAGAGTATCTCCTTTGTTTACTACATAAGTAGTCGTTTTACCTTCTGGCATTGAAACAATTAATTTTTGACCAATAGATAATGTGTTACTTACTAAATTATTGAGTTTCTTTAACTCATCAACTGTTAAATTAAACTTATTAGCAATACCATATAAAGTATCACCACTTTGAACAATGTATATCTCGCCTGCTTCTGTTTCTTTATCTACAGTTGGAATATACAAAAGTTCTCCAATGGACAATGAATTATCTTTTAAGTTATTAGTGCTTTTTAATTCGTCAACGGTAACACCAAATTTTCTAGCTATACCCCATAATGTATCACCACTTTGAACTTTGTAGTATCCTTCCATACTTTCTGGTTCATAAGGTACCCCAATATACTCAGCAATTGCTTTTACAACTGCTTCAGCCATTTCTTCCCAGTTATTTTTTATTTGACTTACATCATCCCCATTAGAATCTAGAAAACCATATTCAACAATTATTGATTCATTATTAGGAGTATCTCTTAAAATGTAATAATAATCTTTAGCAGGATTACTAGGAAGTCGTCTTTGATAATATTTACGAACATTTTGACCAGTTTTTTCTATTTCTGATGCAATT
Source organism: uncultured Bacilli bacterium (assembly GCA_947629365.1). Taxonomy (GTDB): domain Bacteria; phylum Bacillota_I; class Bacilli_A; order RF39; family UBA660; genus SIG200. Next base: position 843 of record CANRDM010000049.1, on the reverse strand, counting down.
TTTTTAGATAAGGCATCGCTATTACGAAGGGAGTATATTATTTCCGCACCATCCCCACCTGGCGATAGTCAATGTGTAGTATTTTTTCTTTTATTTTAAACAAAATTCATTAAATTTTTTACCAAATTGACTTACTTTTAAACTCATAGGCATTCCAGCATTACTACCACCTAATGAAATAGAATGAATGGTGGCATTTACTAATCCATAGTTTTCTAACTGTAAAATAGAACTTTGGATTAAAGACTGATCTGTCCCAGGTTTTTGAATTGATAAATCAACAACATTATCATTTGCTAGTAAATATTGAAAAATTTCAATTTGTAATGGTGTGATTTTTTCTAATACTTCTAAAAATAGTTTTCTTTCTTCATAATTTCCATTAGTCGGAGTTTTCAAAATATTTTTAAAATATTCTTTATATAAAATTCTCTTTGATTCCAATTGTTCTTTTTCTAATTTATCCGTTAATTCATTTATTAATGTAATTAATTCATCTTTATTATGCTGCTCAATGCTTGGAATTTGAATTCCTTGTAATTCATCTGCAACTTCTTTTAAGGTCTTTTCAACTCTTTGAAATCGTTGTTCTTGTTTATATCCAAAATACAATGTTGCAAGTGATCCGCCTACATATGGAATAGCTTGCAATCCAGCATTAACAACTAATTCTAATTTATCCTTTGCACTTATCTTTTCTTTTTCCATTGTAACCTCCATTTTTATATAAGTAGTCTATCTTTACTATGTATCATCTGCTCTAAATTAGAGCAAAGTTAATTAAATATTATTTAATATGCTAAATTTGTAAATTATTTCAATATTTTTATCTTTGTCTATAAC
>CANRDM010000048.1 GCA_947629365.1 uncultured Bacilli bacterium | reverse complement strand
CAAAGTGACTATAATATATTAATTTTGAGACATTTTCAAATACTAACACTTAAGACATTATCATATACTAAGCATAAAGTAATTAAATACGAAAATGATATTGTTGATAATATAGAAAAACATAGATAATTTAAAAAAGGAAGATTAGTTAGTTAATCTTTCTTTTTGTATGTGATATATTCGTAATTATTTAATTTACTTCTTTTAACCATTGTTTTATATACCTCATCTTTAAGTTTATTAATATTTTCTTTTTTAGTTAAGTTTTCTTCTTTTGCAAAAGGTCCATCAATATAAATAGTAATTTTAGGTTTTTTAAAGATCTTTGATTTTGTATATGTAGTTGTTGCTGTAAAAACTTTTTTATTTTCATTTATGGGATAGTGAAAAGAAGAGGCTTTAAAATCTCTAATAAATGTTGCATAAGGCCAAAGATGAGCTTCAGGATAAATAACTATGGGGTGTTTTTTTCCGTAATAACTAATTGCATCCGTAAATTTTAATAGATCTTTAATATTATTTGGAATAGGTAATGCACCACCTAGAGGGAGTATTTTACCTAGAATAGGTATACCTAAATTTGCTTGGCTACAAATAATATAAGGATGATGCGGGAAACTTATTAAAAAAGGATTAAATACATCACCAAGCATTTGGGTATGATTACAATATAGAAAATAACCTTTTTCACCTTTTAAGATTTTTTTATTCTTAATTGTCACTCTTAAAAATAACTTAGCATATATAAATGAAAATACTAAAACTAAAAGATAAAGAAGGAAAGATAAGATTCTATAAAAAATATTAGCATTAATCCATTTATAATTTTCTTTTAACTTATATTCTTCATTTGGGGTATTAATAAAATCATCTTCAAAAGTTTTATAATAAAATATTTTAGTCATATATACTCCTTTTCTATATTATAACATTTTAATTAAAGTAAGTTCATAAATTAATAATTTTTATAGTAATATTAAATGAATGAAGAAATATATATCAATTGAAAAATATTTAAAACAAGAGAAAAATAAACCTAAACGTAATCATAAGATAGGGGATTATTTTCTTTTAGGTTGTTGTTTATTAACATTTACTTTTTCTTTATTTAAAATTATTAAGTGGAATATTGATAATTTTAAAATTCATAAGTTAAATAAGGAAATAGCTAGTAATATAGAAATAGGTAGTGATACTTTAGATGGTGAGTTAGTAAATCCTCCCCTTGATAAAAATAGTAATTATTACTACTATGCATCATTTCCTTTATATGATGTTGATTTTTCCAAATTAATTTCTCAAAATAAAGATACTGTCGGGTTTATTAATATCAAAAATACGATTATAAACTATCCAGTTGTTAAGGGTAGTGATAATAGTTATTATCTTAATCATTCTTTTGATAATAAGAAAAATAGTGCTGGGGCTATCTATATGGATTATCGAAATAGTATTAATGAACTAAGTGATAATACAATTATTTATGGACATAGTAGAAAAGATGGAACAATGTTTGCTTCACTAAGAAATACTTTATTATCATCTTGGCAAGAAAATAAAGATAATTATGTTATATATTTTAAAACTTTAAAAGAAAATATGTTATTTCAAATATTTTCAATATATACGATTAAAGAAGAAACTTATTATTTAAAGACGAGTTTTAGTACTAAGGAAGAAAAGCAAAAATGGATTGAAAGAATGCAAAATAGAAATATTGCTTCCTTAAATGCAGAGGTTAATATTAATGATAAGTTTTTAACATTATCAACTTGTTTAGATACTAGGGGTGGAAGAATTGTTATTCACGCTAAATTAATAAAAATGCGAAAAATTGAATAATAAACATAAATATTTAACATATAGTTTAGTAAATGAAAGGAGTATCATCATTTAAAAGGTGATGAAGAAGTGAATTTATGAAAAAAATTTTAAGCTTTAGCCTATTTTTTGTTTCTTTTTGTTTTTTGTTTATATTAAATGTTAAGGCGATGACAGTTTGGAAGTATGAAGATTGGCAAGCCGGTACTAATTATGGATCTAAAACTAAAGTATCTTCTAATATAACTAATCTTAAGGGTGAAAAAGAAGAAGATGAGGGAATGAAAGTAGGACCATTTAATAAAGCTAGTAAAGCTAAACTAAGTGATGGAATTAAAGAAGAAGTTTTTGTAGGATTAAATAAAGATAACTATGAAAATGGGGAATTATTTGAATTATCTATTGCAATAAATAAAAAAGAAGCTAATAAAGATGCTGAATATTTAACTGAAGCAATTGTGATGACCCAAAAAAGTGGGGATAAATTTGTGATAACAGCAGGGTGGAATAAAGAAAATAATCCAATTGCCACCATTGACACTGATGGAGTATATACCTATAGATGGGAATTTAAAAAAGATGATAATAAAATTAAAGTTAGATTTACGGTTTTAGATTATGGTAAAGAAATTGGTGCTACTGATTTTATTGAGTTAAAAGTTGATGATGCATCTAACGCAAGTGATGTAAGATACCTATGGGCTTGTAATATTAAAGCAGTTTATGGTGTTGATATTTATACAACACTTCCCCCAAAACCAGTAAATCCTGATACCTCAGATATTAATGTTTTTCTCTATGTTGGTCTTGCCATTATTAGTGGAATAGGTTTATTTTGTATTAAAAAAAGAATCTTAAATTAATTTAGTGAACTGTTCATATGGAAGTGAGCAGTTTTTTAATGTAAAAATTAAGTTTACATTCTTACTAAAAATAGATATAATAAATTTAGGAAAAAACTTTTATGTAAGGAGTAATTATGATTGAAGTAAAAGAAATAAGTGAAAAAAAGTTAGATGAAAATTATAAATTTAGAGTTTATTTAAAAAATAATGCTGATGAAAAAACTCTAGATAAACAATTTAAAGAATTACATAATAAACATTTTAAAAATGTTGATTGTAGTAAATGTCGAAATTGTTGCAAAACTTTGGGAATTTCCCTTAGTGAAAATGAATTGAATAAAATATGTAAACATTATAATTGGGATATGGCTAAATTAAAAAAACAATTAAAAGAAAAATATGGTAAATATGTTGCATCACCTTGTCCATTTTTAAATGATGATAACAGTTGTCAAATTAAAGATTTTTTACCAGCAACATGTAAAGATTACCCATATACAAATAAAGATGAGAGATTATATAGCCTGTTAACTATAGTTCAAAATAGTAGAATATGCCCAGTAGTTTATAATATATTAGAAGATTTAAAAAAAATGTATAATTTTAAATAAATTAGGAGAGATATAATATGGTTACAAAGATGAATGAAAGAATAAACTGGTTTAGAAAAGATTATGTTCACGATCACTATTCAAGAATAGTGCCTCGTTTTAAAAATTATGAAAATATTTCAAAAAAGAAAATGTTAGAGGCAATATATAAAGTTTATAGTAATTATAAAAATATTATTGATATTTGCACAGTAAGAGAATTAAAATATTTAAAAAAGTTATTTGATAAACAAACCAAAATGGAAGATTTATTAAGTGAAAAATATGAATGGGAAAGAAAAGCGTTAGCAAATAAATTTCTGATAGCTAATGATATAGATAATGTATTTGTTCCAGATGAGATAATTGATATTGTTAAACTTGCCCTAAAAAATGTTAAATGGGATGTAGCTAAAAAATTAGATACTGTGAATGAAATACTAGTTAGTTATTGTAAAATTCAGGGTTCTGCTATTCTTTTTAGTGTTGCTAATTTTGGTTCTTTACTAACTGGTATAAATGAAGATGATCTCATTACTCATATGTATTATAATAAAGTTTTTAATTATTATGTTTATATTTATGACAAAGACTTTGATTCCCTTGGTAAAGATATACCTATTGCAGTTTATCAAGATTATTATCATATTGAAGATAGATTAGAAGAAGAAAGACAAAAGCAAGGCTTAGCTGCCACTTTACCTATCGATATAGATACACTTAAAACTTATTTTTATAATGATTTTGATATAAATAATAAAAAAATTAAAAAATTTTTAAATGAAGTTAAGAAGTTGCCATTATTTTGGACCAATGCTCTTAATGAAGTTAGATATTTTGCCACTTTAAATATTGATCGTAATCCATTAAAAGAAGAAATCTCAAATGTTCCTAATTTAAAAAATTATGATCTTAAAAATTTTTTTAAGATTATGGATGAAGCAATGGATGAAATGCCCTCAGGAGCCCTTAATGGTTTAACACCAAAGCAAGCCATAGAATTAAAAGCTGAAAGTGAATTAATTAAATATGAAAAAACTAAAAAATACGAAAAGCAAGAAAATGCTTGCCTATCAAAGGAAGACGCTAAGACTTTTTATAAAATATACTTTGCTTTATTAGAATTTACTAATAATAAATATAAAATTAAAAAAGGTTTAAAAATATATAATAGAGTTCGTCTTAATCCTCAAGAATTACAAGATATCATAGAATGCTTTTGGAATAATAAAGAAAAAGTTGTTTTAGAGTTTTGTCAAAATAACCCTTATAATTTTAATAAAGAAGAATTAAGTATAGCTAGTGATTTTAAAAAAGGTTTTAGAAGTATAGTTATAATTGCTAGGTTTGAAAAAGAATATACAGGTGTTATATGTATTGATAAAGTATATATGATTAAAGGTATAAATGATAACTTAGATAATATTATTTCCTATAAAGATTTACCAGTGCCTACAATAACCTCAATTATTCCTTTTAAAAACAATTTGGTTTATGATGGAATAATATTAAATTTTGCTATTGATTTGGGAAATAATTTTATAAAAATAGTGGACGAAGAATATAACAAGTCTATTAAATATTATCATCTATAATAAATGATAGAAAGGAATATATATGCAAGAAGAACTAGAACAGATTTTTGATGGTATGCGAACTTATGAACTTAGTGAACACGCTAAAAAAATAGGAGTAAAAAGTAGTGGCACTAAAAATGAATTAATCAATCGATTAATCGCGTTTTATAGTGAACCCGATTTTGTAAAAAAGACTTTTGATAATTTGAATCCTTATGAAAAAGAATATTTAGAAGTCATTGTTAAACAAAAGTATAATCCAATGGAAAAAAGTTTAAAAGAAATCGACCATAAATATCAAAAATCATATTTTAAATTAAAATCTCTAAACATTTTCTTTATAAAAAAAGAGGTACCATTTAGTATAAAAAGAGAATTGGATTCTTTAATACCACCTTATGAAATTGAATATAATAACTATGTTGAAAATGTGTCTTTAAATGATTATTATGGATTTATTGATCTTCAAGATAATATTGTTTTATATATTGATGAATTTATTAAATATATTAATGATAAAAAAATAAAATTAACTAATAAGAAAAAAATGTTGCCAAAGAAAAATTGTTCAGAATTTTTAGTTAAAAGTAATCTGTTGGATTTTAGTAGAAACGTTAATAAAAGCATTTTTGAAATTAATGATATGGAAGATACGGTTATTTTGATTGGCTTATTTGACTTGCTTGTGGCCTCAGGGATCATTAATAATTCACACGAATATTTAGAATTAGGTAAAAATTATAAATATTATATCAAATTAAATAAATATGAAAAAATTAGATTTTTATTAAATTGCTATTTAGAAACAGACTTGATAAATGAAATTGATTTAATGAATTCGGGAATATACAGATATAATGATAATGATTTTTCTTCAGCTCGAAATTTTATTTTAGATGCTATAAAAAAATTAGAAATTGATAAATGGATCAGTGTTGAAGATTTTGTTGAACAAATAAGAATGAAAAATAGTGATTTTATTCGTGAGGATATAGGTAGAGTATATAGGAAAGATGAATATGACAATTGGTTTTATCCTGCTAGCTATGATGAATTTGAATATCCCTTTATTGACATTTGTTTAATTCACTTTTTTGGTGTTTTAGGAATTATTGATGTATGTTTTGATGTTACAGAAGATGATCGTGGATATCGAGAATTTTTGTGTGCAAATTATATTAAACTTACCCCTTTTGGGGCTGGAATACTTAATTTAACCGAAGTTGAAGAAGCAGTTATAATAAAAAATATTCCTATAGAAATTAAAAATAATAAAATATATGTGCCAAATGATTCAATTTCTTTAGAACACCAATTATTTTTTGATCGTTTCTTAACTAGAGATGAAGACAGTAATTATATAATTTATGATTTATCATTTAAAAATATTGCTAAAGCAGTTGATTTAGGTATTACCTTAGAAGAAATATTAAATTATATGCAAGATAATGCTGAAAGCATACCAAATGCGCTAAAAGATAAATTTAAATATTATGAAACGATACTTAATAAAGTAAAAATAAAGGAAGTAACTGTTTTAGAATTTAGTAATGATTTAAAAATAAAAATAAATAACAACCAAAAATTAAAAAAATTTATTTTAGCTGATAATAATAATGAATTTGTTATTATAAAAGAAAAAAATGCTAAAGAAGTAAAGAAAGTTATTGAAAATGATGAATTATTTTGCCTTATTGACAAATAATTTAAGTTATAAATGCTAATAGATTTAGGAGATATTTATGGGATTATTTGATTTTTTACTAGGATTAGATAAAATAAGAAGTGAAAATGAGAAAAAAGAAAAAGAAAAAAAATTAGAACAAGAAATGGATTGGCATAATCTTGATGATTATGAAAAAGAAGAAGTTAGAAATGGCAATTATGATGTTTATAATTTTGAAGATTCCATAGATGAAGATTTAGATGACGATGACTATTATAGTGAAGATGATAAATAAATAATATTGGCATTAATAAATTAAAATTATTAGAAATGGATATAAGATAATGAATGATATGAAAAATAAAAAAGCTGAAATTATAGAAATAATTTTAGTTACAATATTAGTTTCTTTAAGTATTAATTTAATATCATCAAGTATATTTACACTTGATGATATAAAAAGTATTATTATAATGGTAACAGGTGTTGTTATTTGCATTAGTATTGTAATATATTATTTAAAAATAAAGGTTAGATCTATGCATATAGATAAATTTATAGAGGGAAATATTATATTAAATAGTAAACATAAAAATATTTATCAATTATTAGAATATTACTCTTCTTTTCTTATTAGTGAAGACGTCTATGCGCTTATGTTAGAAAATAAAGAATTTAGTAAAAAATATAAAGATTCTTTAAAAAACATTGATAAGTTTAATGAAGATAATCAACAATTGCAAAATAGTTATTTTTCTTTTGCAATTAATAGCGCAATTGAATATCAAATCTTAAATTTATTAACTGATCATTTACATTTAGATGATGAAGATGTAAAAACAATTGATATAAATAATGCCTCTAAAGATATATTAAATAATATATTTATTAAAACATTAGCTAAAGATTATAAAACAAGAAAGGTATTTAACGATTGCGAAGATCGTGAAAGAGATGGGGAAGAGCTTGTTTCAATAAGAAGTGATGAAGGATATATTTATGATAAATTTGCTATTGCCATACCTAAAAATGCTGTATTAACTAAAAAAAGAAATTCCATAGTTATTAAGTCAAAGTATTTTAAAATAAATATTGAATGGGGAATTGATAATGCAAGCTTTCCTTTCCCTGATATGGAATTTTATAACTTTTTTAATGTTGATAAAATCGATTATGATGATATCGAAATTGCCTATTATATAAAAGCTAAAGTAGAATATAGTTTATTATCAATGTTTTCAAAAAAATCCGATAAATATTACTTGTGGATTGAATTTGTCATTGGCCAATTAATAGAGATTTTTGATTTTAAAGATTGTTTAAAAAGGAATAATTGGGATCTTCTTAAGAATATAGATAAAATTTTAAAAGAAAAGTATAGATTTTAAAATAAATTATTCAATCAATTTAGTAAAGACAAAATAAAAATTTATGGTATAATAACAACTAAATTGGTTGGAGGTATAATATGTATAAAAGTAATATCAATTTAAACCTATATAAAATATTCTATGAGGTGGCTTCAAGCGAAAGTATATCTGATGCATCAAAAAAGTTATTTATAACCCAATCTGCTGTAAGTAAAGCTATAAAGAAATTAGAAGAAGATTTAAATACTAATTTGTTTTATAGGAATTCAAAAGGTGTAAAATTGACAGAAAAGGGTGAAGAGCAACTCTCTTAATTCCTTTAGTAAAAGAAATGCTAGAATTATTTACCATTGAAGGTTACCAATTTGTATTTATAACTGCAAAAAGGACTATTAAAAAAGGAAACCAAGGATGCAGTGATTCAAGTATTTAAAAGAAATGATTTGCCAGTTAATAATATTCATTGGGGTGTCAAAGATAAAGTATCTAAATGTATTGAATTAGGAATAGATTTTATGATAGAGGATAATCCAAGTACTTGTAAATTATTACAAAGTAAAAAAATAAAGACACTTTATTTTAGAGACAAAGATAATGAAATAATTAAAGAGAGTGAGTATTTAAAAGAAGTATCTAATGTTGGGGAAATATGTAGGTGCATTTTAAACATTAATGGGTTAAAAAATAATCAAGATGTTTATGAAAGAATTTTAAGAAGGCAAAATGTAAAATAATTAAAAGAGTTTGTGTGAAAAATG
>CANRDM010000047.1 GCA_947629365.1 uncultured Bacilli bacterium | reverse complement strand
ACTGGAGCAAGTGAGCAGAATCGAACTGCCGTCTCAACCTTGGCAAGGTCGCATACTAACCGCTGTACTACACCTGCACGCAGATAAATAATACCAAATTTTTTTAATTTTTGCAAGGAATAATTGCTAATATTATTGAAAATTGCTATAATTAATTTGTAGAGAAGGTAAATAAATGGATTTTATTAATAAATATTTTAGGAAAATAAAACAATTTATTGTTAAATATATATATACAAATAGATTATTTTTAAGTTATTTCATTCTAGCATTATGTGGAACAATTATTATAAGAGAAGTAACTGTTGGTGGCCCTTTTAATTATAAGCCATTATTATGTGACATCGGCTTTATTTTATTAATTGGTTCATTTGGTTATTTATTTAAACCTAAAAATCAATTTAAGTATTTTTTTACTTGTTTAATTTTATTTACTATTATTGAAGTAGTCAATTCAATATTTTATATTTTTTATGAAGATTTTGCTTCATTTGCTCAAATAGGTACACTTAACCAAGTCGAAACAGTTGCTGATTCAATTTTTGTTAAAATAAGACTAGTTGATTTTATTTATATATTACAACCAATTATTTTTTATTATATTCATAATCGTTTAAAAATTTCTCCTTACTATAATTTTATTGGTAAAATTGAAAAGAAAAAAGATATGGCTCTTGGTACTTTATTAGTGGGATTAGGCTTTTTAATAATTACTTTTGCCACTGCAAATGGAGCTGATTATAGTCGTCTTGCTAAACAATGGAATAGGCGTTTAAACGTTGAGAGGTTTGGAATTATTATGTATGAATTAAATGATGCCCTCCAAGCCACCTTTACTAAAGTAAATACGCTTTTTGGCCGTGATGATGCCCTTACTTTATTTCAAGAATTCTTTAATGATGAAGAAAGAAATACATATCGTACTAAAAATAAATATACAGGTATTTTAGAAGGTTATAATATCATTTATGTTCATATGGAAAGTATGCAAGACTTTTTAATGGATTTAGAATTTAATGGGGAAGAAGTGGTTCCTAATTTAAAAGAGTTAGCTAAGGAAGGAATGTTTTTTAGTAACTTCTACCCACAAATTGCTCTAGGTACTTCTTCTGATGCCGAATACATAATGTTAACTGGTTTACTTCCTTCCAATGGTAACACCGTCTTTTCAGGTTATGCCAACAATACTTTTATTACCCTACCTAAAATATTAAAAGAAGATAGAGGTTATTACACTTTTAGTATGCACGGTAACCAAGCGGTAATGTGGAATCGTAAAAGTATTCATCCTCATCTAGGTTATACTGATATGTATTTTAAAGAATCATTTACTTTTGAAGATGTTAAAGGTAGTGATGATTATGTAGGGCTTGGTATCAATGATAAATTATTCTTCTCACAAGCTATACCTATCTTAGAAAATATTGAAAAGAATAATAAAAATTATTTTGGTACTATTATTACTTTATCTAACCATTCTCCTTTTGAACATCATCAATTATTTACTTATGATATAAATGATTATTATACTAATGATGTAACGGGGGACACTTTAAGTACTTGTTATTTATGTGAAAGAGATATAGGTAAATATATTGTAAGTAGTCATTATGCTGATGAAGCCTTAGGTGATTTTATTTCTTATATTAAAAATAGTGAATATTTTAATAATACAATCTTTGTCTTTTATGGTGATCACGATGCTAAAATGAGTTATAAAGAAATGAATTATTTATATAATTATGATTATTTAACAGGTGAATTAAAAGATTCTTCTGATCCAACCTATATACCTTATGATAGTTTTGATCATTATTTAAATAAGAAAACCCCTCTTATTATTTGGACGAAAAATGAAAAATTAGCCCAAGTCTTTAGTGACCAAATAGATTATGTAACGGGAATGTATGATGTTGCCCCAACTTTATATAATATGCTTAATATTGATAATAAATATGTTTTAGGAAATGATATCTTTAATATTAAAGATAATAATGTAGTGGTATTCCCTAGTGGTAATTATTTAACTAATAAAGTCTATTATAATATCTCAACGGGTGAATATAAAGAAATTAAAAATAATATTATTTTAGATGATGAATACATAGCTAAAAATCTAGAATATTCTGATAAATTAATTGAAATAGGGAATGCTATCATTAGATATGACTTATTTAATGATAAAAAGGAAAGTGAATAGTAGTGAAAAAGAAATATCGAATGTTATTAAATATCATCTTTATTTTAATAATACTTTTTATAATTTTATTAATTGCTTTTAAATTAGGAAGTTACTTTAAAAAAGAAGCTACTTATGAAGTAGTAGATAATATAAGTGAATATAATTATACATTAGATGATCGTGATACAAAACTGATGTCTAAAGAATTTAATAATTTAAAAAATATTTTAAAACAAGATGAAATTAATTATGAAGAATATGCTAAAAGCATAAGTAAACTATTTATTATTGATTTATTTACAATAGCTAATAAAGAGAATAAATATGATGTTGGTAGTTTAGAATATGTTTATCCTAAAGTAGTAGATAATTTTAAATTACACGTTGAAGATACTTTATATAAATATATAACGGAAGATGATAAAGAAAAATATCCAATAGTTAAAGAGATTGTTGAAAGTAATATAGAGGATACCACATATACATATGAAAAGAAAGAATATCCTGCTTATAAAGTAACCATAAGTTGGCATTATGAAAAAGATTTAGGATATTATACTAAGGGAGAACTTATTTTAATAAAAGAAGATAATAAATTATATGTAGTACAATTTAAAGGAGTAGAAGAGAATTGAAAAGAGGAGTAAAAAAACTATTTTATGCTAATAAAATAAAATTTATCACTTTCTTATTATTTATCATTATCTTTTTTATATCTTTTATTATCTTTGCTATTTCTTTATTAAGATTAAGTGGTATTGAAAATATGTTAAGAATACTTATTCTTTTATTAGTATTTATCTGGTTTATTTTTTACTTATATAAAGGTTATTATTATATTAAAAATAGAAATAAAATTAAGTATATTATTGTATCTATAATTACCATTATTATAAGTATTATTTTATTAATTTTATCTTATTATATTAATATAGTTTATGGAACAATTGGTTTTATTAGTAAAAATAATACTAATTATTATACTGGTTATTTAATTAGTTTAAAAGATACTGATAATATTAATAATGTGGGTATTATCGATAATGAAGAAGATATTGAAGGATATATTATAGCTAATGAAATAATTAAAGATGAAAAACTAAATTATAAATTAATTAGTTATGAAAGTTATGAAGATATTATTGATGATTTATATAATAAAAAAATAGATGGTGCTTTTGTTCAAGGTAATTATCAAAATTATTTTAGTAATGAAGAAGAATATGCTAATATTAAAAATGAAACAAAAATAATTTATAAAAAAACGATTAGTAAGACTGAACAAATTAATACTTCTAATAATAAAAAATTAGATAAACCATTTACTATTCTTTTAATGGGTGTTGATTCAACTGATAATACTATTGCTAGTGCTAATTCATTTAATGGGGATACTTTAATGCTTATTACATTTAATCCTAAAACTTTAAATGCTACAATGTTTAGTATTCCAAGAGATTTATATGTACCTATATCTTGTAAAAAGAATGCTTCAGCTAAAATAAATACTTCATCAGTTGGGGGTATTAATTGTGTAATGGACACTATTAAAGATTTAATGGATATTGATATTGATTATTATGCACGGATTAATTTTAAAGGTGTAGTGGATTTAGTTGAAACTTTAGGGGGTATTTATGTTAATGTTACTTATCCATTCTGTGAACAAGATAGTAATCGTGATTTTAGTAAACAAATTTGTTTAAAATCTGGTTATCAAACACTTAATGGTGAAGAAGCACTAGCTTATGCAAGACACCGGCATACCCTTCCAACTGGGGATTTACAAAGAATTCAAAACCAACAATTAATCGTGGAAGCAATGGCTAAAAAATTATTATCACTTAGAACTATTACTGATTTTGAAAAAATCTTAAAAGTAGTCAGAAAAAATGTTGCTACTAATTTATCAGAAGATGAAATATTATCTAGTTATAATATATTAAAACAAATGATGTTAAATGTTTTAAAAGATCAAGAACCAATTGTGGTATCTAAAGCTTATTTAGAAGTTTATGATCGAAGAATTTATAATGAAAAGAAAAATACTTATTCAGCAGCGTTAGGTTATTATGAAAAAAGTTTAAATACCATTATTGATGCTTTGAAAGTTAATTTAGAATTAAAAGAACCAGAATTAATTAAAGAATTTTCTTTTGACGCTAATGAAAAATATGAACAAACTTTAATTGGTAAGGGTGAAAAAAATGAAGTAGATAATCGTACTATTCCTAATTTTATTGGCAAAGATTTAAGTGTAGCGGAAAAATGGGGTAGTGAAAATAATATAGCTATTAATACTATAATGGTTGATAATACTAATTCATATTATAATCCAAATGTAAGTGCTGGTTTAATAGGTAATCAAAGTATTAAATCAGGTACTAGTTTAACTAATATTAAAGAAATAACAATTTATATAAATGTTATAAATGAAGCTAGTGATGATAATGTTGATGATAGTAATAATGATAATGATAAACCTCTCGATGATAATTTAAATGATTTATTTGATATAAATTAAGATAAGTTAATATGCTTATCTTTTTCATTTATTTTTCACATTTGTGGTATACTATTAAATAAATAAAGCGAGTGATAATATGAATATTTTAGTTGTGGATGATGAAGAATTAATAAGAGAAGTAATTAAAGAATATCTAGTATTAAATGGATATGTTGTGACTGAAGCTAAAGATGGAGAAGAAGCCATTAAAAAATTTAAAGAAAATAATATTAATCTCGTTATAATGGATATAATGATGCCAAATATGGATGGTTATACAGCTTGTAAAGAAATTAAAAAATTAAGAGAAGTACCCTTTATTATGTTATCCGCAAGAAGTGAAGAGTATGATAAATTAATTGGTTTTGATTTAGGAATTGATGATTATGTCACGAAACCATTTAGTCCTAAAGAATTAGTAGCCAGAGTAAAAGCTATTTTAAAAAGAGATATAAAAGAAAATATTATTACACTTGCTGGTATTAAGATAGATGATTTAGCTCACGAAGTATATATTGATGATGAATTAGTTATTTTAACTCCTAAAGAATATGAATTATTAAAATATTTAATTGAAAATAAAAATATTGCTTTAAGTAGAGAAAAGTTACTAGAAAATATTTGGGGTTATGATTTTTATGGGGATGATCGTACTATTGATACCCATATTAAAACTTTAAGAAATCACTTAGGAAAATATCGTAATTTAATAAAGACAATAAGAGGAATGGGTTATAAAATTGAATATAAAGAAGAAAATTAAAGGTATTGAATTTAAAACAATTATATATATACTTGTTTTTAATATAAGTATAATTCTTATTATGTGGATTTGCGAAGCCTTTGTTTTTAATGCTGTCTATAAAACTAATCAAATTAAAAAAATAAATAATATTGTTACTGAATTAAATAACTCAGAAAAAAATATATATACTTTAGCGGAAAATCTTGCTTATGATAATGAAGTATGTATAAGTATTATTGATGAAGATAATGCCATAATTAATTTTAATACTCTTCAACCAGGTTGTTTATTAAATAAGAATAATAAAACGATTAGAAATTATGTTAAAGCATTTCTTACTAGTAATAATGTAAGTAATTATTATAAAATAGATAACCCAATTACGAATACTAAAAGTATTTTATATGCTGTTAAAAATAATAATAAAAATATATTGGTTTTTAGTAATCTCGAAAATGTTTCTAATTTCTTTAAATTATTTAGAGTTCAAAATACTTATTTTATTATTTTAATTATGTTATGTTCGATTATTATTTCGATTTTTATTGCAAGTATAACAACTAAACCAGTTAGAGAAATAACTAAGAAAGCTAAAGATATTGGTAAAGGTAAATATAATATTAAATTCCCTAAAAATGGTATTAATGAAATAGATGAATTATCAGAAACTTTAGAAGAAGTTCAAAAAGAACTAAGAGCAAGTGATGAAGTAAAAAGAGATTTACTAGCTAATGTTTCCCACGATTTAAAAACACCATTAACAATGATTAAAGCATATGCCGAGATGATTAAAGATATATCTTATAAAGACACTAAAAAAATGAATGAACATTTAGATATTATTATGGAAGAAAGTGATCGTTTAACTAATTTAGTTAATGATATTTTAGAATTATCTAAAATGCAAAATGAAAGTTTAATATATAATTATGAAGAATATGACTTAGTAAAAGAAATTAAAAATATTGTTAAAAAGTTTGAAGTAATTGAATATTTAGAAAAATATAAATTTGTTTTAGAATTACCTAAAAAAGCAATTGTAAAAGCTGACAAAGAAAAAATTAATCAAGTAATTTATAATTTACTTAATAACGCTATTAATTTTACGGGGGATGATAAAGTAGTAACTATTAAACTAACAAAGGAAAAAGAAGATTATTTAGTGGAAATAAAAGATACTGGTAAAGGAATCAAAGAAGAGGAATTACCATATATTTGGGATAAATATTATAAAAATGATAAAAATCATCAAAGAAGTGTTACTTCAACGGGTCTAGGTTTATCAATAGTAAAAGAAATATTAAATAAACATAATTTCTCTTATGGAGTTAAAAGTAAAGTAGGAAGTGGTTCGACTTTTTACTTTAAAATATCATCTATTTAACATTTAAATTTCATAATTCTTTATTATAATTGTTGCTGTAAGGTGGTGATAATTTTAACAATATATAATGTTTAAAAATTAAAACATAATAAAAAGAAGAAATACATACTGAAATAATATTTCTTCTTTTAATTATAATATTATTGTTGTATCCAATTCTTCCGTTGCTCTTTCTTGACTGTTAACATTTTCTAAAAACATATTATTACTATTAGGAAACATTCCTGATAAGTTTAGAGCGTCTTTTGTACAAACTAATTTAGCTTCGTTACTTAAAGCTGGATTTAAAGCCAAGCTAGCCATTAAATTTGCTTTTTGCAGTTTTATTAAATAATTTAACATAGCATTTAGTTCATCTTGACTTTGATTAACTCCTTTTTGATTCATCAATATTCCTCCTTAAATTAATTATAACTTATAACTTTTTATTTTTAATTATATTTTTAAATATTTTACATTATTTTAACACATTCATAATATTAGGTAGTATTTGTTTTTTACGAGAAACGATCTCTTCTAAAAAACTTCCTTCATCAACTTTTAAACCAAAAGCATCTTTAATTATACTTTTAGCACTTTCATTAAATAATATATAAGAACCATTTTTAAATATATCAGTTATAACAAATAAAAGAACTTTATAATTACTATTATTAGCTTCTTTATTTAAATATTTTATATAACTACTTCTTTGTTTCAAGATAGCTTTAGAATTAAGGGTGGTTATTTGACTAATAGCAATAGTATCCTTATCTAATTTAAATGATTTAAAATCCATTGATATTATTTCTTTAATTGATTTTGATTTAATAACATCATTAGCTTTAAACATTTCAATTGCAAAAGTTTCCGGATCAATATTAGTTAAAGTACTTAAATCACTTAAGGCTTTCTCATCTGATTTTGTTGTCGTGGGACTTTTTAAAAGAAGTGTATCAGATATAATCCCAGCAAGGAGTAAAGAAGCTATATCATTAGGTATTTTTATTTTATTTTCTTTAAACAATTCATATATAATTGTACAAGTAGAACCTACTGTCATACTTCTAAAATTAATGGGTTCCATTGTACCTAAAGTACCAAGTTTATGGTGATCAACTATGCCAAGTATTTTAGCTTCTTCTAAGCCATCAACACTTTGGCTTATTTCATTATGATCAACTAAGATAACCTCTTTACGATGATAATCTCTTAAATCAGATAATTTAACTAAACCAAGACAATGATTGGCATTATTTAATACCGGATAATAACTATGTTTAGTTTTATTAACTAAATCATTAAAATCAGTTATTTCATCATTTTCATTAACTACTACTAAATCTTTAGTATAATGATAGTTAGATATAAAATTAGCATAGCCAATGGTTAGAATTACTTCATAACTATCTTCTTTAGTATAGATAATATTAACTTTATTTTTCTTAGCTATTTCTAAGTGTTCATCTTTTATTTTATGTCCATCAGTTATAATTAATAATTTAATTTTTTTATTAATAGCATCTTCAATAATACTATGTCTATCACCAACAATTAAAATAGTTTTATTATTTAAAGTATTATTGTTATAAAACGTAGTACTTCTTAAATCAATATTAGTTATTTCACCTTCAATGTCATCATCAAACTTGAGTATTTCTTTACCATTTATAACTTCAAGTATCTTTCCATAAGTAGTTTTTAAATCAGTATTATTTTCTAATATAGTATGTTTTGCAATATCTTTCATTGCAAATGCTCCCATAAATAAATCATTTTCATTAACAACGGGAATAGTACTCATATCATTTTGTTGCATAATTAAAAAAGCATTATATACAGATTCATTAATACTTACTTTAAAATCTTTATGATAATTAATATCTTTTATTTGTAGTTTAACATCATTTAATATATGGGGAACTTCTACTTTAAATTTTTTTAAAACATATTTTGTTTCTTCATTTATATTTGATAAAATACGTGGTTCAGTATTAAATCCTTGTATATTTTTTAAATAACTTAGACAAATTGAAGCACAAACACTATCAGTATCAGGATTTTTATGACCAAATATATAAATTGTTTTATCCATTACAACCACCTTATTCTTTAAACATTATATCATACATACTTTGTTAAGTAAA
>CANRDM010000046.1 GCA_947629365.1 uncultured Bacilli bacterium | reverse complement strand
ACAATATATGCCTATATCAAAGATAAAGCGAATAATGTATCAAAAGTAAATCAAGAAACAATAACAGTAGATAGAACAAAACCAGTAGTAACAACATTTACATTAACAGGAACGCCAGATAAAGGACAATCCTTAAGTAATCCATCAACATATACACATACAAGAAATATAACATATAATGCAACCATAACAGAAGCAAATATAGAAAGTTATTGTGTATATGAAAATGGTGGTTGTAGTTATGAAAATACTACAGAAAAAGAATTAAAACAAAAAGAATATAATTTAACTGAAAGTGAAGGGATAAAAACCTTAAGTATAAAAGTAAAAGATAAAGCTGGAAATGAATCGGATATATTATCAAAAAATATAACATTAGATTTACAAAATCCAACCGCGACAATATCACAAAAAAGTGTAACAACAGAAAGTATAACGGTAACAGTAGGATATACAGGGAATGATATAAGTGGAATAGTACAAAGACAATGTAAAATAAATAATCAAAATACTTGGAAAGATGCAGAACCAAGTGGAGAATGTACAATAAGTAATTTAGATAATGGAACAAAATTAACAGATGGAACAGAATATACCATCGAAGCAAGAGTAAAAGATGGTTCAGGAAGGAAGTCAGCAGTTGTATCACAAGATATAACAACAAAATCAAATTCTGCTGGGAAACAAATATTAGATAAAAAGCCTAAAGGATTAAGTGAGGAAGAATTAGGCGGTATGTATAGGTTTGTAGGACAATGTGATGCAGCTAATAACGGTTGTGATGGAATAGTTGATAACTTTGTATGTTTTGGATATGAAACAGAAAATCAATGCAAAAGTGATATAGCAAATAATGAATATCTATACCGAATAATAGGAATAACACCAAAAGGAGAAATGAAATTAATCAAAAATAAGCCATTAGCAGCAAAGGCAGTTTGGCATAGTGACTCGTGGACTGATGTTCCTTGGGGCGAGAGTGATTTGTGCAAGTCCGTTAATGGGAAAGATTTTTTAGAAAGCTTATCAACTAATTGGCAGGAAAAAATAGAAGAACATGTTTGGCCGGATGGTGTTATTCCACTCCTCGAATCTGCGGACTCCTTCTACGAAGCGGAAAGTAGATTTAGTGGTCCCGTAAAGAAGGTGGGCCTTCAATCGTTGTCGGATCCAAGTTTTGCGATAGAAGGAGGGGATGTGAGCCCTTCGTGGAATTCCCCGAATGACTGGATGAATCTCGCTTTTAGCGGTAGAACTTTCGCCGGTGACTGTTATGAGTGGACTTTGATACGGCACTCGTCAAATACAGGCTTCTACCTGGCGTGGCATGTAGGCTGCTACGGGGTGTCCGGCGCTCGCGTTAGCAGTGCCGAGTATGTGCGACCTGTCTTTTACGTTTCTGAGGGCGGAATTTTGGAGACGGCCGGAAGGGGAACTGCGGGCGACCCCTTTATTTTGGAGAACAGCTGGTAGTGGACTCGACATCGATCCTAAAAAAACGGTTTGATGGAATAGAATGATTCATTGAGTAGAAAATGTGAAGGTACGGTGACTTAATACGAATGATGTATTATATTATACTATTACCTGCGTGCATCAGAAGAATAAACTGTACTGGTGAGCCTGGAAGACCCGTCTTTTTATTCACAGTATGACAAATCTCGATTCGTCTGGTTCAAGCCCAGAAGAGCGCTAAGTAAGGCCGTATCTGTTGATGTATGTTTGCATGATGGAGAGAATTAATTCTCGTTAATGAAAGTCTAGAGTTAGAATTAAGATGATAAGTCCGAGAAGGAAAACTCGTAAAAACCTCATAGACTTAACTCTTTGGAAGGATTAATTCCTTCCTTTTAAAATGATATAAAATAGAGACTAGCAAGAGATAGATTATTATGATATAATTTAGAAAGAATAAAGGGTAGTGTTATTGATGGAAGAAACTAAAAGGAAAAATATCTTTAACAGTATAATAAGTGTCATAATGGCTATTTTTTCTTATGCCTTTTTAGGTCTAAAAGTTTGTACGATAATACCCCTTAAGAAAATATTTCATTTAAATAAAAAGAGTAGTTATAAATATAGTCCTAAAAAATTACTTAAATTAGAAAAAGAAGCCGAAGAGTTATTAAATGATTTAAGTAAAGAAGGAGCAACAAGAAGTAAGAAAGTTAATACTTATTATTATAAAGTAAGATTAAAAGATGGTAAGATTAAAAAAGGTAAGATGAATGGATCATCAAAACTTGATATTAATTCATTTTTAGTTAATGAAGGTTATACTGTATATAGTATTAAAACAAGTCCTTTAATTAATATTTTAAATAAAGATATTGGAGGGACTAAATTAAAAACCAAAGAATTAGTCTTTTTCTTAACAGAGTTATCAACCTTTTTAGAATCAGGATTACCATTAAATGAATCAATAAAAATAATATCAGGTCAAATGAAAAATGCCACAAGTAGAAGAGCTTTTCAAACAATCTTTTTTGAACTATCTTTAGGTTCATCTTTTTCCCAAGCTTTAGAAAAAGTCGATAATATTTTTCCACCTCTTTTAATTAATATGGTTAAAGCTAGTGAAGCTAGTGGTAATTTAGTTGAAACATTAAAAGATTTAGCTAATTATTATAGCGAAGTAGAAAGTGTTAAAAGAGAAACAATGAGTGCTTTAATGTATCCTTTAATTGTTTCAATTTTTGCCATTTTAGTTATTATATTTATTTTAACGTTTATTATACCTGAATTTGTTAAAACTTATAATGAAAGTAATATGGAACTTAATGCTTTTACGAAATTTATTATTAACTTAAGTAATTTCTTTTCCCAAAATATTTTAAATATATTATTTATAGTTATTATTGTTGTTGGTTTATTTATTATTTTATATAAATATTCCAAAGATTTTCGCAAATTTGTTCAAACAATGCTTATGCATTTACCAATTATTAAAGATGTTATAATGTATAATGAATTAGCTATTATTACTAAAACATTTGCATCTCTTTTAAAAAATAATGTATTTATTACCGAAAGTGTTGATATTTTAGCTAAAATAACTAATAATGAAATATATAAAGATATTTTAAATAAGACCATTAATAATATTGTTAAGGGTGAGAAAATATCTTTAGCATTTAAAGATCATTGGGCAATTCCTGATACGGCATATTTTATGTTATCAACAGGTGAAGAGACGGGAAGACTTGCTGAAATGATGGATAAAGTAAGTAGATATTATCAAGATTTACATCGCAGTATTGTTAATAATTTAAAGACTTTAATAGAGCCAATTTTAATTGCTGTATTAGCTATAGTTGTTGGTGGTATTTTAATTGCTGTGGTAGTACCTATGTTTCAAATGTATGGGGAGATGATGGAATGAATAGTTTATTAATCTTTGTTATTGGGGCAATTATGGGTTCATTTTACTTATGTATAAGTATGCGTTTACCAATAAATAAAAGTATTTTAGGCCGTAGTTGTTGTGATAATTGTGGGGAAGAATTAAAATGGTATGAGTTAATTCCCATACTTTCTTATATCTTTCTTTTGGGTAAGTGTCATCATTGTCATAAAAAAATTAGTATCCTTTATTTAGTTATTGAAGTATTGAGTGCCCTTTTATTTTTAAGTGGCTATTTATATTTTGGTTTAACGATTAAATATGCTATTTATTTAGTTTTAGTATCTTTAGCAATTATTATTTTTATTACGGATTTTAAATATATGATTATCTTAGATTCACCGCTTATAATTAGTAGTATCTTAATAATTATTTTAAAATACTTTGAAGTTGGTTTTAAAAATACTTTATGGAGTATTGTTTTTGGGATTGCTTTATTTTTTACAATGTATTTAATTAAATTATTTGGTGATTTAATTTTTAAAAGAGAATCTTTAGGGGGAGGAGATATAAAACTAGCTTTTGTTATTGGTCTTACTTTAGGTTATTCCGTTATTGGTTATGAACTGGGCCTTATCTGTATTATTTTTGCATCTTTCCTCGCTTTACCTTATGCTGTTGCAAGTCTTTATTTAAATAAAAAAAATGAACTTCCTTATGGTCCATTTTTAATCGCCTCATTAGTAATTATGTTCATCTTTTTTGATAAATTTTATAATTTACTTATTTTTTTCTAACGAACTGCAATAATATAGGCTAAAATAGCGGCGATAACACTTAAAATCATTAGAATTAACATAATCCAAACAATAATTTTTCTTGTTTTCTTTTTCATATACATCCCTTCAACAATTAAAAATATATCATACTTTAGTTATTTTTAAAAGTCTTTTTGCATATTATTTGGTGGAGGATAATATGTTAAATTTATGGAAGAAAAATAAAAAGTACTTAATTTTTGCTTTAGTTATTGTTTTAATTGGTTTAATTGTGGGAATAATTTATTATAATATGCAAAGTAGTAATATTAAAGAAAATATTATTTATACTTTAAGTAGTTATGGTAGTTTTAAATATAACGCTATTTTAAAAGATTTAATTATTACCTCACTTTTGTTGGTATCATCATTTTTAATTATTGGTCTTCCACTAAGCCTTTTTTATCTATTTTATGAAGGTTTATCAATTGGTTTTTTAATAAGTATATTTTTATCAGCCTTTAAAATTAAAGGCTTAATTTATATAGTTATCTATTTATTATTTAATAAAATATTAACTTTAATAATAATGATCTTTTTTATTAAAAAAATAATAGATATAGCAAGACTTTCTATTGGTTATATTATTTATAAAAAAGATAGTATTATTAAAGAAAAGATTATGTCATCTTTTATTAGTAGTCTATCATATATTATTATTCTTTTAATTATTAATATTTGTTTGTATTTTATCTCTATTCCTTTATTTAATAAATTAACATTCTTATTAAATTAGTCTTTATATCCTTGCAAAGAGAGGGGACATTTGATAAAATTAAAGAGGTGAAGTTACTATGGATAGAACAAGTATCTTTGATGTTGCAGCATTAAGACAAGAACTAATACTAATTACTTTAAATGAGATTATTGCTTCATTAGAGAAGAAAGGATATAAAGCTGAAAATCAAATTGTTGGTTATCTTTTAACTGGGGATTTAGCCTATATATCTAATTATGAAAATGCGAGAGAAAAAATGCGTAGTTTAAAAAGAGAAGAAGTATTACTGGCTTTAATAAATTCTTATGAAGGTAAATAATGCGAGTTTTAGGATTAGATTTAGGAACTAAAACTTTAGGGGTATCAATTAGTGATAAAACTAATACTTTAGCTACACCTTTAGAAGTTATTCATTTTGCTTTTGAAGATTATGAAGATGCTTTAAGAAAGCTTACCAAAATAATTACAGAATATGATATTTCTAAAGTTGCGTTGGGGCTACCTAAAAATATGGATGGCACGCTTGGTTTTGCTGCTTCAAGAAGTCTTAAATTTAAAGAAATGTTAGAAAGTATAAATGTTGAAGTTATTTTAATTGATGAGCGCCTTACCACTAAAAGTGCGGAAGATATTATTCATTTAAATAATGATAATGTTAAAAATACGAAGGGTAAAATTGATGCCATTGCTTCATCAATAATCTTAGAGAGTTTTTTAAGGAAGTGGGAAAATGATTCTAAGAAATAGTAAAGGATATGAAAGAAATTTTAAAGTTTTATTTAAAATAGAATATCAAAATAATTGTTATTTAGTTTATGAAGATTTTATTACGGGAAAATGTTATGTTGGCTTAAAAGATAGTAATCATTTAAAAAAAGTTAGTAAAGATGATTTATTACTCATAGATAAAATTTTAGAAGGTGTTAATAAGGAATGAAAAAAATTATAATTGTGTTAATTAGTATTTTAGTAATTATTCTTTTACTTATATCCCTTTATTTTTACGGTTTAACTGGTTTTAATAGTGATGATGAAGTTGTATTTACGGTTAAGGAAGGCACTAGTGTTAAAGAAGTTGTGAATAATTTATATAGTAGTAAATTAATTAAAAGCAAAGTAGCAAGCGAAATATATCTTTATTTTAATAAAAATATTACTGTGCAACCGGGAAGTTATACGGTTAAAAGGAATTTAGGTTTAAAAGAAATATTAGATCTATTAAGTAAAGGTGGTAATTTTCGCTTAACTTTAGTGGAAGGGAAAAGATTTACTGATTATATTGATTTAATATGTGGGATGTATAACTTTAATAAAGATGAAGTAATAGAGAAGTTAAGTAATAAAGAATACTTACAAAAATTAATTAATAAATATGCCTTTTTAGATGAAAGTATTCTGAATAGTGATATATACTATCCTTTAGAAGGCTACTTATTACCTCTTACTTATAATTTAGAAGAAAACGATCAAATTGAAGACATTATTGAAAAAATACTTGATAAAATGGCTGATTTATTAGATAATTATAGTGCTCTTATCGAAAAGAGTGGTTATAGTTATCATCAAATATTAACGATAGCTAGTATTATTGAAAGTGAAACTAAGTTTGTTGAAGATAAAAAAATAGTTAGTGAAGTAATATATAAAAGATTAGCTTTAAATATGAGTTTGGGAATGGATGTTACAACTTATTATGGGGTTAGAAAAAGTTTTAAAGAAACTTTAACTAATGAAGATATCTTAGATGATAATCCATATAATACAAGAAATCCCAAGTTTGTTGGGTTACCTGTTGGGCCAATTTGTAACCCTAGTAAGACCTCAATTGAAGCTGCCATAAATCCATCTAATGATGATTATCTTTATTTTTATGCTGATATCGATGGTAAATTACATTTTGCTAAAACTTATGAAGAACACAAACTTAATGAAGAGGAGTATAAGTGGTAAATAATGAAAGAAAAAATATTAGAAATGGAAGAATATGCGCAAGAGAGAAATGTCCCTATTATTGAGAAAAAATCGATTGCGTTTATAATGAAATATATTAAAGAACATAATGTTAAAAATATCTTAGAGATTGGTACCGCGATTGGTTATTCAGCAATTTTAATGGCTAGTGCTAAGGAAGATGCTTTTGTAACAACCATTGAAAAAGATGAAGAAAGATATATGGAAGCCTTAAAAAATGTTAAAGCTTGTGGGTTTGATAAAAAAGTTAATGTTGTTTTTCAAGATGCTTTAGATGTTAATTTATCTGAAGATATTAAATACGATTTAATTTTTATTGATGCTGCAAAAGCGCAAAATACAAAATTCTTTGAAAAATATAAATATTTTTTAGCCAAGAATGGTGCCATTATAACCGATAACTTAAAATTTCACGGTTATGTTGGGGAAAGAGATAAAATCGAAAGTAAGAATTTAAAAAGCTTAGTAGGAAAGATTGAAGATTATATTGAGTTTTTAAAAAATAATCAAGAATTTAAGACGACCTTCTATGATATAGGGGATGGTCTTTCAGTGAGTATTCGCAATGAAGAATGAAAAAATTATTATAACAATTAATAAACTTAGTGAAAGAAAATTATATGAAATGTTAGGTATAACCAAATTTGCTTACCCTTTAGAAGGGTTTTGCGTGGGAATGCCTAACACTTTTTCGAAAGAAGAAATTCCCAAAGATGGTTATTTATATACAAATAGAATATTAGATAATCGAGGAATTGATGAGATAAAAGATGTCTTAAATAATTTAGAAATAAAAGGAATTATTTTTGATGATTTAGGAATTATTCCTTTAATAAAAGATAAAAAAATGGAAAAGATTCTTTATTTAAGTCATTTTAATACTAATCAAAAATCAATTGAAATTTATCTTAATTATGTTGACTCAGTTATTGTTTCAAGTGATATAACTAAAGAGGAAATAATAAATATTACTAATAATTTAAAAGATAAGGTTACTTTATTTACCTTAGGATATGTTCCAGCAATGTATTCAAGAAGATTACTTTTAGATAACTATAGTAAATTTTATAAAATTGCTAAGAAAAATCCTTTAGAAATTATTGAAAATAATAAAAAGTTTTTAATTTATGAAAATAAATATGGAACTGTTTTTTATCACATTCCTTTATTTAATGGCTTAGAACTTATGGATTTAGATTGCCAATATTATTTTATTAATAGTGCTTTTTTAGAATATGAAGATATAAATAATTTACTTAATAATACTTATAATAAACCATATGATAAAGGATTTTTATATCAAGAAACAATTTATAAGTTGAAGGATGATGAAGATGAAGAGTAATAAAGTTGAGTTATTAGCGCCCGCGGGGGATTTAGAAAGGCTAAAAATTGCTTATTTATATGGGGCAGATGCTGTCTATATTGGGGGCAAAGATTATAGTTTAAGAGCTAATGCTAAAAATTTTAGTCTAGATGAAATAAAGGGCGCTACTGAGTTTGCTCATCAACTTCATAAAAAACTCTATGTTACGGTTAATATTGTTTTTCACGATAAAAATTTAGAGAATTTAGATTCTTATTTAAAAAAATTAAAAGAAATCAATGTTGATGCTGTTATAGTTAGTGATATAGTAGCCCTGCAAAAAGCTTTAGCTTATGGCCTTGATGTTATTTTATCTACCCAATCAAGTATTTTAAATTATAGCGCTATTAACTTTTG
The DNA here is from genome assembly GCA_947629365.1 of uncultured Bacilli bacterium. Lineage (GTDB taxonomy): Bacteria > Bacillota_I > Bacilli_A > RF39 > UBA660 > SIG200. Next base: position 417 of record CANRDM010000046.1, on the reverse strand, counting down.
GAAAAGCTTGGGTGTTAAAAGATTTGTTTTAGGAAGAGAAGCAAAAAGAGAAGATATTATCAGAATTAAAAAAGAATGTGATGTGGAAATCGAGTGTTTTGTCTTTGGCGCAATGTGTACGAGTATCAGTGGCAAATGTATTTTATCAAATTATACTACTAATAGAGATTCCAATCGCGGTGGTTGTGCCCAAATTTGTCGGTGGGTCTTTAAAACCGATGGACCAGATTTTACCTTTATGAGTAAAGATTTAAATATGGCTACATATATTGAAGATATGATTAATATTGGGGTTTCATCATTTAAAGTGGAAGGAAGAATGCGTTCTATTTATTATATTGCTACCGTTATCAAATGCTTTAGAGAAATAATTGATAAAATATATGCTGGTACGCTTACAGATGAAGAACTAAAATA
>CANRDM010000045.1 GCA_947629365.1 uncultured Bacilli bacterium | reverse complement strand
AAAATGAAGTTGACTCCTTCGATGAAGCATTCGATAATTTACTATATTATAACAAAGAAGAATTAGAAGACAAGATTGCCATTATGAACACTAAAGAAGAAATGATAACTAAAATGCTAGAGCAAGGTGCTAATATGCAATTTGTTATGAATGTGACTGGCTATACAGAAAAAGAAATAGAAAAAGTATGGGAAAGACATTTACTTGAAGAAGCAATGGAAAAAGATACTGAGACTCTTCATAAATTAATAAGAGAATTAATTTCTAAACATCCGGGAATTAGTTATCATTCATTTGTTGAAATAACAACTCATTTAGGTTATCACGAAATTGAAGCAATTTTAAATGAAGATTTTAAAAAATAAATTAATTTAAACTAAAATTATAAAATACTAGAAACTATGAAAATAAATTAAAATATCTTCTTTTTTTAAACTTTAAAACATATAATTTATTGGTGATATTTATGGATAATCAGGGGATTATTGTTGGTGATTATGTAACAAGAAAAAGTTATAACAATGATACGGTCTTTAAAATAATTAATATTAAAGATAACATTTGTTATTTAAAAGGAGCAGAAGTAAGATTATATGCTGATAGCGATATAAGTGATTTAGTAAAATGTGAAAAACCAAGAGACGAAGATTTTAAAGAATTTGAAAGAAGCAGTAAAGGTGAGGAAGATGATGACTTTTTCTATCTTCCTGGAAAGATAGTTCATCTTGATAGTGATGGTGAATTTTTAGACAAATGTTTAAAATATTATAAGTATATGGGAGTTTATGCCATCGGGAAGAAAATCAAAGAAGAAGATATGTATGAACAAGTAAGACTTTTATTGAATGAATATAAACCAGATATATTAATTTTAACCGGACACGATGCTTACTACAAGAAAAAGGGAAGCATTAAAGATGTGGAAAATTATAAAAATACTAAAAATTTTATTAGAGCAATTAAAGCGGCCCGCAACTATGAAAAAAGCCACGAAAAATTAGTTATTATTGCGGGAGCTTGTCAAAGTAATTATGAAGAACTTATTAAAGCAGGAGCTAACTTTGCTTCTAGTCCTAAAAGAGTTAATATTCACGCACTAGATCCAGCAATTATTGCGGTTACTATTGCCTTAACTGAGAGAAATAAAGAAATAGATTTAAAAGGAACTCTAGAGAAAACTAAGTATGGTAAAGATGGTATGGGTGGAATAATAAGTAATGGCCTTATGTATGTGGGGTATCCTAGATAATGAATATAGATATTGTTAAAAATAAAATCGAAAATAATTTAAATAAAAAAGTAGTTATAACTGTCTATGGAATGCGAAATAAAATATCTAGATATGAGGGCATCCTTTATAAGACTTATCCTAATATTTTTACTATATTATGTGATGGAGTAGAAAAAAGTTTTTCTTATAACGACTATATTACTGGATATATTAAAGTAAAACTGTTATAAAATGCTTGAAAAAAACATTTTAATAGTATAAAATATTATTAGATTGTGAAATCAAGATAAGGAGTGGAGAAAATGGAAATTACAAATGTTCGTGTTCACAAAGTAGATAGAGAGGGTTCAAGACTTAAAGGTTATGCAACTGTCACTATCGATGATTGCTTCGTAGTAAGCAACATTAGAATTATAGAAGGAGAAAACAGATTATTTTGCGCTATGCCTAGTCGTAAAGTAAACGATGATAAATTCGAAGATATTGTTCATCCAACTAATGCTGAAACAAGAGAAATGTTTGAATCAAAAATCTTAGAAGAATATAATAATCCATCTACTGAAGAAAAATAATTTTAAGAGAAGGACTGTTTAAATGCAGTTCTTTTTTATTTGTAAGAATAATTTAAAAAATTTTCATAAAAAAGAAGGAAAATGAAGAAAAAAACTAATATATATAGTGAAGGGAGATAAAGGCATTCGAAGGCCTTTTACAGTTTCATAACTTAAAAAATTTTTCATATAATTTAATAAGGAGGCAATATGGAAAGTAATATTGATTTAGTAAGTTATGGATCACACGAAATAAAAATTACTGATCGTAGTGTTATAAGTTTAAGTGGTATTAATAAAATAAGTAGTTTTGATGATCAAGAATTTTTAATGGAATCAAATATGGGGATGATTTTGCTAAAGGGAGAAAATTTAGAAATTGTTAAATTAGATACTAAAGATGGAAATGTTAAAATAAAAGGTAAATTAATTAGTTTTGCCTATATAGAAAATGTTAAAAAGAATAAAGAAGAAAGTTTACTTTCTAAACTATTTAAATAATGAATGCAAATTTACAGTTAATTTCTTTTTTATTATCTTTTGTTTACGGTATAATCTTTTATTTACTAACAAGTTTAAATTTTAAATTAATAGAAAAGATGCGAGTACTATATAAACACATTATAACTTTTATATTTGTTTTAGATATCGCAATAATTTATATAATAATAATGTATCATTTAAATAAAGGCTATTTTCATATATATTTCATTTTGATGGTGCTTGTTGGCTTTATAGCTGGTTATTTTCTTAAGAAAAAAATATTTAGTAAAATTGATGTCAAAAGACATTTTATGAATTGAAATAATATATTCTTTGTGCTAGTATCAGAGTTAGATAGATATAAAAAGGAGATACTATGCATAAGAAAAGTAAAAAAGAAAGAAAAAGACTTTTTTTAATATTAGTAACAATTTTATCATTGTTAGGCTTTTTAGTTGGTAGTGTCTATAATGACTGGCAAAACATTTTAGAAAATCGTAAATTAGCAAGAGAATTAGATAAAGAATATACTCTTTTAGTAGAAAATGAAGAAAGACTTAATACCGAAATTGCTAGGTTAAGTGAAAATGAAGGCTTAATTAATTATGCTAGAGAAAACTTTTTATTATCAACTGAAGGCGATATAATTATTAAATGGAATAAAAAAAATACTAATGAAAATTAGTGTTTTTTTAAAGTATTTCATCTATCAAGCCATATTTTAAAGCTTCATCTGGATCCATAAAATTATCTCTTTCAGTATCTTTTTCTATTTCTTCTAAAGTTTTATTGGTAACATTAGCTAAAATATTGTTTAGTTTATCTTTTATTTTAAGAATTCTTTCCGCAGCAATTTTAATATCGGTAGCTTGACCTTGAGTACCTCCTAGAGGTTGATGAATCATAATTTCGGAATTTGGCAAACTGCATCTTTTTCCTTTTGTTCCATTTGCTAAAATAAATGCTCCCATCGATGCTGCAAGACCAATACATATAGTTTTTATATCACTTTTAATATAGTTCATTGTATCATAAATAGCCATTCCACTTGTAATTGATCCACCAGGAGAGTTGATATATAAATAGATATCATTGTGATTTAAACTGTCTAAATATAAAAGTTCTGATACAATAATACTTGCATTATTATCATTTACTTCACCATTTAAAAAGACAATTCGATCATTTAAAAGCCGGGAGTATAAATCAAAAGCATATTCTTTGTTACTATCTTTTTCAATAACTGTTGGAATTATATTCATTTAATCACCTATAATTATAATATAAGAATTATTAATTTTTTATTCAAAAAAATAATAATTTATGGTATTATTATATAGAAAGATAAGGGACTAGTTGATATGGATAAAATTAAAATTACTCTTTCAAATGGAAATGAAAAAGAATTTTTAAAAAATACAACTTACTATGAGATTAGTAAAGCCTTTAATATGGATAAAAGTATCCTAGGTGTTAAAATAAACAATGAAGTCTTATCTTTAAATGATGTAGCAGTTACTTCAAATGAAATAACTTTTATTGATTTAAATGATATAATGGGCCATAAAATTTATACTTCTGGTTTAGAGTTTTTATTTGAAGTTGCTTTAAAAGAAGTTTATCCTAATTTAGATATAACTTATCAACATAGTGTTCCTAAAGGGATTTTAGGAGAAGTAGTGGGAGATAAAATTCTTACTAATGAAGATTTAATTAGAGTAAAAAGTGAAATGGCTAAATTAATAAGTGAAGATTTACCTTTTAGAAAGTTATCAGTAAGAAATAAAGATTTAATTAAATATTATGAAGATATAAAACAAGAAGAAAAAGCTGAGAATATTCAAAATATATCTGATATAGTTGTTAACTTATATGAACTAAAAGGTATATATAATTATTTTTATAGTGAAATGCCCTATAGTACAGGTAGTATTACACAGTATGATATAGTTTATTTAGGAAGAAATAGATTAGTATTTGTTATTCCTAACTGGCGTAATAAAGGAGAATTACCAGAATATGTTCATTATGATAATATTATTAATTCTTTTTTAGTCGGTAAAAATTGGTTAGAGACATTAAATATGCAATATGCTACAAGTGTTAATAATACAATAGTTAGTGGGGAAATAAAAGATTTTATCAAATCGTGTGAATTATTATTTAATTTAAATGTATCTAATGTTTCTAAAGAAATAACTAATAATCGTAATATTAAATTTGTATTAATTGCAGGACCATCGTCAAGTGGTAAAACAACTACTTGTAAAAGATTAGCGTCATACTTAAAAGCCCAAGGGTATAAACCAATTAAGCTATCGATTGATGATTTCTTTTTAGATCGAGAAGAAACGCCTAAAAATGAAAAGGGAGAATATGACTTTGAGTGTTTAACCGCAATTGATTTAAATTTATTTAATAGTACGTTACAAAATTTATTAAAAGGAGAAGAAGTTAAATTACCAACATTTAATTTTGTTAGTGGTAAAAAAGAATTTAATGATAAAGCAGTTAAAATTAATGATAATAGTATTATTTTAATTGAAGGATTACACGCTTTAAATGATGAGTTATTACCAGGAATAGATAATAAATATAAATATAAAATATATTTAAGCCCATTTATTCCTTTAAATATTGATAGGCATAATTATATATCAACAACTGATTTAAGACTAATTAGAAGAATAGTAAGAGATAATAGAACAAGAGGTTATAGTGTTAATAAAACAATTGATGTTTGGCAAAATGTTAGAAATGGGGAGGAAAAATATATTTTCCCATATATACATCAAGCTGATAAAGTAATTAATACCGCTCTTGCTTATGAAATTGGGGTTTTAAAAGTTTATGCTGAACCACTACTACGAAGTATTAGAGTAGATAGTAATTATTATGAAGAAGCTAGAAGATTGATTAATTTTTTAAAAATATTTTATACTATACCTAGTGAATATGTTACGGAAGATTCAATATTAAGAGAATTTATAGGAGGAGATAATAATGATTAGAGTAGCTATTAATGGTTTTGGAAGAATAGGAAGAATTGCTTTTAGAGAGATGATTACAACTAGTGATTTTGATGTTGTAGCAATCAATGATTTATCAAATGCTTTAGAATTAGCCCATTTACTTAAATATGATACAGTTCATAGAACATTTCACGAAAATGAAATAACAGCTGATGGGAATGATATAGTTATTGCTGGTAAAAAAAGAATAAAAGTATTTAGTGAAAAAGATCCAAGTAATTTACCTTGGAAAGATTTAAATATTGATTTAGTATTAGAATGTACAGGAGCATTTACTAATGAAGAAGATGCTAAAAAACATATTGTTGCTGGTAGTAAAAAAGTTTTAATATCAGCACCGGGAAAAGGCAATATGAAAACTATAGTTTATGGTGTTAATGATGATATATTAGATGGTAATGAATTAGTTGTATCATCTGCCAGTTGTACTACTAATTGTCTTGCACCAGTATTAAAAGTTTTAAATGATAATTATGGTATTGTTAAAGGTTTTATGAGTACAGTCCACGCTTTTACTAATGATCAAGAAACTTTAGATATAGCTCATAAAAAAGGTATTTATGCTAGAAGAGGAAGAGCCGCTAGTCAAAATATTATCCCAGCCTCAACTGGAGCAGCTTCTGCAATTGGTTTAGTTATACCAAGTTTAGCTGGTAAATTTGATGGAATAGCATACAGAGTACCTGTTGCTGATGGATCTTTAATTGATGTAACTGTTGAATTAGTTAAAAATCCATCTATTGATGAAATAAATAATACATTTATAAATAATCAAAATGAAACAATAAAATTTACAAAAGATCCAATTGTTTCTAGTGATATTATTGGTAAAAAATGTGGAGCTTTAGTAGATGGACTTCTTACTAATGTTGTTGATGTTAATGGCACTAAATTATATAAAGTAGTTGCGTGGTATGATAACGAACTTGGTTATACTGTGCAAATGTTAAGATGTGCTAAAGCAATGTTTAAGAATACTCGATAATGAGTATTTTTTTATTTTCTTTTAAAAGGAATTCTTTCATCGGTAAGATATAATAAATAATCAATGCTTAAGTTATAATATATAGCTAATTTTTTTAGATTAGTTGTTGATATATCACATAACCCTGTTTCATAAGTTGAATAGCAAGTTTGGGCTATATTAAGAACTTTAGCTACATCTTTTTGATATAAATCTCTATCTTCTCTTACTTCTTTTAAACGATTAAAATTAGCACTATTGACTTTTGATTTAGGATATAATTTTTTGATATCAGTTAAATATAATATATAATCAATATTAACTTTATAATAATTAGATATTTTTTTTATTATAGCAGTTGGTAAATCACGCATATTATTTTCATATTGGGAATAACTATTTTGTTTAATATTTAGATATTTAGCAATGTCTTTTTGTAATATATTATTTTCTTTTCTAAGTTCTTTTAGTCTATTCATTTTTCATCACCTATAATTGTAATAAAGCAAAAAATGAGATATTGACATATTCAAAAAAATGAGATATTATCTATTATATAAAATATCTCAATATTTGGTATACAAAGGAGCTAAGACTATGAAAAACAATAAAAATTATTTAATAATAATTGCAATAGTATTGTTGTTAATATTAAATATATTTTTAATATTTAAAAAAAATACTAGTGTAATAGAAAAAAGTAAAATAAACAAAATAGAAAGAAAAGAATTTAATATATATTTACAACAAACAGTGGGAAGTGAAGATTATAATCCATCAAGTAGTGAATCATTTCCTAGTCAAGGCTATTTATTAAATAGTGAAAAAACAGAATGTTATGACTATAATGGAAAAGGAACAACTTATAAACCAACACAAAACTTTGTTAATGAAGTAATAGATGGAAGTATAACAATAGAGAGTAGTAATACAATTTATTGTAATTTATATTTTGATAAAAATGAAACACCAACAATAAGTAAGTTTGATGTAACAGGAAAAACAAGTGGTAATCAAAATTTAACAAATGGTTTTACTTATCAAACAGATAGTTTACCATTTAATATAGAATATACAGATACAGAGAGTGATGTAAAACAATATTGTATAAGTGAAACAGAAGGTAGTGATAACTGTAATTGGCAAACATTAAATGAAGCAAATAGTTATTCATTGAAAGATAACAAAGATGGATTAAAAACAATGTATATATATTTAAAAGATAAAGCAAATAATATATCAGAAGTGAGTCAAGATACCATAACAGTAGATAAAACAAAACCTGTAGTTACATCATTTACATTAACAGGAACAGCAGATGAAAATCAAGCCTTAAGTAATAGCTCGCAATATACACATAAATCAAAAATAACATATAATGCAGGTATAAATGAAACAAATATAGATAGTTATTGTGTATATGAAAATAGTGGTTGCAGTTATATAGAAACTACAGAAAAAGAAATAACGAAAAAAGAATATAATTTAACTGAAAATGAAGGAATAAAAACCTTAAGTATAAAAGTAAAAGATAAAGCTGGTAATGAATCAGAAGTTAATATAAATTCAACTAAAACAATAACATTAGATTTGCAAAATCCAACATCAACAATAGAAGAAAAAAGTGTAACAACAAATAGTATAACGGTAACAGTAAGTGGAGAAGATAAAACACCAAATAGTAGTATAATAGAAAAACAATGTAGATTAAATGGAACAGATAATTGGACGAATGCAGAAGAAGATGGAAGTTGTACAATAGATAAATCTTCAAATGGGCAAGAATTAAAAGATGGAACAGCATATACAATAGAAGCAAGAGTAAGAGACACATCAGGAAGATATAGCCAAACTCCTTATCCTAATATAAGTGTAACAACGGATAAAAGGGGAACAACAGGTAAAGATTTATATAATAGTTTGAATGGTTCAAATATAGTAATAGATTGTAATGGAATGAAACGATATTATGGAACAAAAGAACAAGTAAATAACTGGGTATGTTTTGGTTATAATGATGCCAGTACAGATTGTAGTGGTGAAACATCGGATTATATGTATCGAATAATAGGGATAACATCAAATGGAGAAATAAAGTTAATCAAAAATAAAGCCTTAGCATCAACATACCAATGGCATAGGGATTGGACTTCAAAAAGGGCTTGGGATCAAAGTGATTTATATAAGAATATAAATGGAACAATATTTTTGACTAATTTACTATCTGGCTGGCAAGATAAAATAATGAAATATACTTGGCCACAAGGAGATATTACAAGTGGAAATAAAACAGCAAGCGCTCTATGCTCGGAAGAAAGTAACTTCCAAACGATTAATGCAAAAATAGGTTTGATGTCATTAAGCGATTACTACTATGCATATAATGGAGCAAATTCAAATTGTAGTAGTAGCTGTTCAACAAATTGGATGTTTATAAAAAATAATGAAAACACAGATCTAAATAGTAATGTATATGAATGGACAATTCAGAATTATGGGTATGATTCTGCTATTGATGCTTACTGCGCTTGGACGGTTAAGAGAGAGGGAGATGCATATAGCTATATGTCTTATAACGGAGGTTTTCTTGTTCGTCCCGTATTCTACCTTTCTCCAGAAACATTAATCTCTTCTAGTTCTGGCACTTCCTCTGATCCGATCATAATATATTTTTAAAAATAACACGAGAAGGAAAACTCGTAAAAACCTCATAGACTTAACTCTTTGAGGAAGTAGCAATACTTTCTCTTTTGCTTTAAATCTTTACTTTTGCAGTTAAAATGAGCAAAACTAGGTAGAAGCTGGCTTTGCTCAATTTTTAAGTGTTGTATATT
>CANRDM010000044.1 GCA_947629365.1 uncultured Bacilli bacterium | reverse complement strand
GAATTATCAATATTTCTTTTATACTTAATACTATTATTAACTATTTGACCTAAAATAAATTCTAACCATTTAGAATCAGTTAATATTTTATATTGAGCATTTTCTACAATATAATCTATTTTATTTTCGAGTATTTCATCCATATTTTTAAGGCCAACATTTTTAATGACTTTAGATAAATCTGTTTCTTTTATTAAATAATCTTTTTCAGCATTTTCACTTCTGGCATAATATAGGACTTGATCTACATAATCTTCTAACCTTTTTAACTGTAGTTTTGTTTTTTTATCAAATTGTTCTTTATGATTATTACTCATTAAAACCAAAGTAGAAAGGGGAATTTTAACTTCATGAATCCACATCTCAATGTACTCTTTAAAATCTTGAAAATGTTCTTCTATTAATCTTACATTTTCATTCATTGATTTATCGATTTCATATAATGCTTGGTAAAGTAATTCGCCTTCATAAAATTCTGGTTTAGATAAAGTTTCTAAAACTAAATAGCTTTTATCAAGGGAAAAAATATTTGCAAGTAGATTATCATAAAACTTTTTCTTTCTAAAATATGGTATTAATAAAATGAGCAAAAAACAAATAACATATAGAAATGATGAAGATAGAATAACTTGCTTTTCTACTTTAAACGCAAAGAAAATAAGTAAATTGAAAACATAACAAAAAATAAATAATAATAATTTATATAAATTATCTTTAAAATACGCCCCTATTTTCATGATAAAATGTACCCTAATCCTTTTCTTGTATCTATCGCATCTTCATATCCAATTTCTTTTAATTTATTTCGGAGTCTACTTATATTAACCGTTAAGGCATTTTCATTGACATACTCTGAATTATCCCATAATGTTGTCATAAGTTCTTCACGAGTAACAATTTTATTTTGATGATTTAATAAATAGGAAAAAATAATCATTTCATTTTTTGTGAGTTCTATTTCTATATCATCTTTTTTAATTATTCCTTTTTGACAATCAAATTTTAATTCTTTATAAGTTAGGTCATTCCCATTTGTATTGTAATTTGTTTTTGTTCTTTTTAGCACTGCTCCTATTCTTAAAAGTAAAATATTAGGATTATATGGTTTAGTAATATAATCATCTGCACCATAAGAAATAGATAATGCTTCGTCCGTTTCTGAATTAATACTTGTAACCATAATAACAGGAATATTAGACTCTTTTCTTAAATTCTGTAATAATGCCTCTCCATTTATAAAAGGTATATTTATATCAAGTAAAATTAAATCTGGAGATACTTCTAATATTTCATTTAAAGCATTTTTAAAATCTTTTAAAATAACAGCTTCATAATTATTATTTTCTAATAGTTTAGAAAGCTCATTACAGATTAATTCTTCATCTTCAACTATCATAATTTTACTCATATATTTCACCACATTTCTACTTATTATTATACCATGAATAATGTTTATTTAACCTTACAGTTTTGTAACATTAGAAGGACATAAAAAGACAGATTCAATTTTAATCTATCTTATAAACTAAAATATTTAATTATAAATTTTGTGCCTGTTTCATCTGATTCTGCAACTACTACGCCATTATCATTTTCTATAATTGTTTTAGATAATGCTAATCCAATACCTATACTATCTGGAGAAGAATTTTTACCTTTATAAAATCTTTCAAATATATGTGATATTTCATCTTCATCAATCCCATCTCCATAATCTTTAATTATGATCATAGAATAAGCATTATTTTGTTCATAGAAAATATCTATTTTGCTGTTTATTGAAGAATGTTCTACACAATTTTTAATAATGTTCGTTAGTGCTTCAACTTGCCGCATAAAATCACAAGTGATTTTAGCATTAGGATCTCCTTTTATATTTAATTTAATATTTTTCAAATCACATAAAGTGGATACATTTTTTATTGCTTCATTTACAATATCTTTTACTAATTTTTTCTCTTTTGTAAAATTAATTGTATTCGCATCAAATTTTGATAATTTTAAAATAGATTGTACTAAAAAATTAATATTAGTTATATTTCTTTTTATATCTCTTATAAAATCTTCTCTTGTTTCTTTATCCATATCAGAATCATCAATTAAATTATCTAACATTACTAAAATACTTGTTAGAGGTGTTTTTAATTGATGAGATATATCTTCTAGAGAAACTTTTAAATTTTTTCTATCTTTTTTAGAATTTTCTGCCGTTTCTTTCAACATTACTGTTGTCTTATATATCTCATTTTTTAATATAGAAAGCTCATCTTCTGAATTAAAATCTATTTTTAAACTATAGTTCTTCTTATTTAGTTCTTCTATATATCTGGTAATATCACTAATAACTTTATCTCTTTTTCTTAAATACATTATAAATAATGAAACTAAAGAAAATATTCCAAATATTAGTATAATCGTATCAATAATTAAAAATTCTTTATGTTTTTTTTCGTTTTCTACTACTATTGATTTATCACTTAAACTAATACCATATTTTTTTAATATTTTAGATTCATTATTTCCTTCACTATTTAAAATTTCAACAATTTCTTTTTCTGTTAAGTCTGGATATTTATTTTGTAAAGCATCAACAATATTGTTAATTTTATTATTAAAATTATTCGTATATATTTGATACTCATATATGTTTGTTATTAGGAACAACGATAATAAACAAAGGGAAAAAATTAAAACTTTAAATAGATATTTTTTTAATTCTATTTTATTCTTCATCTATTCTATACCCCATACCTTTTACAGTTTGAATAATATCTGTTCCTATTTTTTCTCTTATTCTTTTGAAATAAACCGTAATCGTGTGATTATCAACATAATTACCAGTCCATTCCCATATTTTATCTAATATTACATTTCGTGATACAACATGCCCTAAATTATTAAAAAGTAAATTTATAAGTTTTAATTCTAAAGCTGTTAATTCTATCTCTATATCATCTTTATATAACACAGCTTTATCAAGATTATATGTTATATCTTTAATTTTAATTAAACTTTTCTTTTTAGAGCGTAATAATACTTTATTTACTCTTGCTAGTAATTCCTTGGTGCTAAAAGGCTTGGTAATATAATCTTCTGCTCCAATCTCTAAACATGTAACAATATCATCTTCTTCATCTTTAGCAGTTAAAAATATAGTAGGTATATTTGATAATTTAATTACATCATTATATAAATCAAATCCATTTCCATCAGGCAAAGTTATATCTAATATAATTAAATCTATATCTTTATTACTACTTAAATATTCTTTTGATTCTTTTATATTTGTTTTAGCGACCAAATTAAGTTTATTTTTTTCAAAAGAATAAGCAAGTCCTTTAATAATTGATATATTATCTTCAACTAGCAAAATATTCATATATATAAGCTCCTTTCTGACTACAATTATACCATACTATAAAGAGGCTTTTGCCCCTTTAACTTAAATATTCTCATTTCTAATTGTTTCTATTGTATTTTGTTTATTTATCTTATTAACCATATATTTCATTATTAAAATTATAAGAATAAAAACTGTAATAATACTAATTAAAATAGATGATATTGGGAAACTATAACTTACTTCATTAAATGACTTATATATCAAATAAGAAATAATTACACCAATAGGGATACCAATAATTAATGATTTGCAACCAATAAAGATACTTTCTAATCTTATCATTTTGTTAAATTCTTTTTTTGTCATACCAACTGATTTTAACATTGCAAATTCCCCTCTCCTTAATTCCATATTCGTTGTAATAGTATTAAATATATTTGTTATACCAATTAAAGATACAACAATAATAAATCCATATAAGAATATTCCAACTAGGGTAAGCAAGTTTTCCATTATTTTGACATTTTCTTCAGAATTATTTAAGCTATAAATTTCATTTGTTAAATAATTATCTATGTCATCTTGTAATTTACTAGCATTATTTGATTTATAAAATATTTGTAATCTTGTAGTATCTTTTATTTTATCAAATAATTCATCACTTATAAATAACATTTTTCCAGATACATTTTGTAACCCGAATGGTTGTTCTTCGGAAATAGCGCCTATTTCAAATGTATAATTTTTAACTTTTTCTAATTTTCCACTTATTTTATCATTTACTTTATAATCTAATACCTTGATACTTTTTCGTTTGATATTTTTTACTTCTTCATCATATATAGATAAATCTTCATGATAATCATAAAGGATAGCTTTATCTTTTATACTTTCATAATCTAAACCTAATTTCTTAATATATCTTTGATATTCTTGTTTTCCCATAGCATATACATGCATACTCTCTTCTTGTAAAAGATTATCATCCTCTTTAATGTGTGTAAAATCAAGATATTCTTTGCTATATTTAACATTTTTAAAACTAAAATCAGTAGATCTAATAATGGATGATTCTTTAATATTATCAAAAGTTGTTGTATTTACAAAATGATTTAGATTTTCTTTTGTAACATTAGAAGTAGTAAGAGCAAGATTATATTCTAAATAGTCTAATTCCTCTCTTGCTTCTCCAAATGTCATGTTCATAAATGCTGATAAACCAATGAACACAAATACTGATGTAACAAGAGAAATTACAGTGGTTCTATATTTCTTTTTATTTCTTTTTATATTTTTATAAGATATTTCACCACCTACTCCAAATAATTTTTTTATTATTTTTGGAGATTTTAATTTTTTAGCATTAAGTTTAATATTAGCACTATTTCTAATAGAATCTATTGGAGATACAATTGATGCTCGTCTTGCACTTCTAAATGCTGAAAAATATATAGTAACAATTCCAAGTATTATAGATACCAAACCTGCTATTAGTGAAAAATGAAATTTTAATTCAATAGCTCCACTAGTAATTTTTCCAAAATAATAGTTACTAATTAATACAAGAATAAATGATGCTAAAAAGCCAAAGATTATACCTAAAGGAATACCAATTATACCTAATAGGGTAGCCTCATAGAACACATTTTTCTTTATCTGCTTTTTTGTTGCTCCAATACTTCGGAGCATTCCGTATTGTTTTATTTTTTCCGTAATTGAAATATCAAAACTATTTTTAATACAAAAGACTGATGTAAAAATAATAATCGCAATAACGATACAAACGACTGTTCCTAAACCAGCAATTTGGCTGCTTGCTATCGGATTTGTTTCTAATCCAATTAAATAGTCATTAAAAGCAATATCATATTTTGATTTAGCCATTTCTTCTTCATATTTCTCATATGAAATTTTTCCTGTTGTATTAGCTGTAACAAATATATCCTCATCTACCCCTATTATATTAGCTGTAAGTTTATAGGCATTTTTGATTCCATCTTTTGTATATCGGGCATAAATATCTACGCTATTTGGTAAATCACTATCATCCATATAAGTTATAAAAGTATATCCAGGAGCAGAATAACTTTCAATATTTGTTGCTGGTCGCTCTATAATTCCAACAATTTTATATGTTTTGGTAGTTGTATTTACTATATCTTCTGCTTTCTCTATATTTTCTTTTGATATATTGTTTTTCTCGGATTCATCTTCTAAATAATCACTAGATTGAAAAGGATTTGTTTGATTTAACAGAGCATTATCTACTAAACTCATTCGTTTACCAATATCAAGACTAATATTATCGCCAACATTAAAAGTTAATCTTCCATTAGTCTTTAAATGTGTTGGAATAACTATCTCATTCTCATTCTCTGGCAATCGTCCTTCAACTAATCTTATGGACAAATTTTCAAGTGAACTTTTAGTAAATGCTTTTACAAAGGCATAAGGTTTATCTTTATTTTTAGAATTAATTTTAGCATATCCAACATTTTTAGTTAAATTCAAATTTTCTATTCCTCTATTATTCTTAAAAACATCTAAATCTTCAACAGGAACATCATAAAATGCTACGTGAAAGTTACCTTTTTGTGCTGTTTCGTATTTAATTAAAGATTCTACTCCACTTGAATACATAGAAGCTACGGCAGTAATTAAAGCGACAGATAAAACAATTCCTATTATAGTTACAATCGTTCTTTTTTTATTTAGTTTTAAATTTTTTATGGTTAATTTGTTAAGCAAGTCCATAATTATACCTCCTCAACAATTTTTCCATCTTCAATTTTAATTATTCTGTCAGCAAATTTTGCTATTTCCATGTTATGTGTAATCATAATGATTGTTTGATTTAACTCTTTATTGGATTTTTTGAGTAATGCAACTATTTCATCACTTGCTTTTGAATCCAAGTTTCCTGTTGGTTCATCAGCAAGTATTAAAGCAGGATTAGTAATCAAAGCACGACCTATACTTGTTCTTTGTTGTTGTCCTCCTGATAACTCATTAGGAAGATGATTCTTTCTATTTTGTAATCCCAATAATTTTAATAAATCATTTAATTTTTCTTTATCTATTTTGCGATTATCTAAAGCAAGTGGCAAAGTAATATTTTCTTCAACATTTAAAATGGGAATCAAGTTATAAAATTGATAAATTAAACCGATTTGTCTTCTTCTAAAGATAGCAAGTTTATCATCATCAAAATTATAAATATTTTTACCATCAATATAAACCTTACCAGATGTTGGGCGATCAACTCCTCCAATTAAATGCAAAAGTGTTGATTTTCCACTCCCAGATGCACCTACAATAGCAACAAATTCACCTTTTTCTACCGAAAAAGAAACATTATCTAAGGCAACAACTTTAGTTGTATCTTTCCCATAAATTTTCGTTAAATTTTCAACTTTTAATATTTCCATATTGAAAATCTCCTTTCTACATCAAATTATATTACACTCAAAGTTACAACCAAGTTACTAATATGAATTTTTTTAATATATAAGTTATGTTAAAAAAACAACTGATAATTAAGTATGATATTCAGCATAAGCAATATCCAAATCAATTGACATATGGATATCAAATATTTTATTGGACTTAATATAGTTGTTATCAATAATAACGTTTTTATATGATTCTAGTTTTAGTTTTACCATTTTTATATAAATGCATCCACATTCATTACAATATCTAAGTCCTTTTTGGTTATTTGCAGTTGTTTTAGAATTTGAATTTTTTGTTCGGTCAGGTTCTCTAATAAATAATTTTTAAATTCAAATAATGTTATGGAATTTAAATCTTTTACTATTTCTTCTATTTTTATAACAATAAAAAGGCAACAATATCACTTACGATTAGTTTGTGATATGTTGCTTAAATGGGGTTTTAAAAAGGGTTTATCACTTTGCGCACATATAAGTTGGTTTACCGACTTAGTAGTGTGTTACTATTTCATTTGAAATAATTAAAAAAACAGAAATCCATTAACTATGAAATTTTTTTCGGATTTCTGCTTAATTTTAATTACGCTTTTACTCTTTGTTTTTGAATATTTTCGTCTAATTTATAATAACTAAAAGCATATTTTAAAACATCAATCATTTCTTCAGAACTTGCTTTACCAATTTCATAAGAATCAATTTTTCCTTCACTATACATAATCAAACGCATGTCATCAAAACTCATACCGTCTTCCATATCACAATTAGCGATATATGTTTTATCTTTTAACTCAACTCTAGCCCCAGCGGTTTCCCACTGACTGACATTTATAACATCATCGTGTGTTCGTTTCATTCCAACATAATTAGAATCCACACCAACATAAATACTTCCTGCATTATAGCTGATTATTTTATAATAACTAGAATACCAATTTAGTTTCTTAAATAAGCCAACATTCTTACCATTATAAACACATATAAAAATATCACTTACATCTTTTTTCTCTTCTTGTGGAGTTATTGACAATTTTTCTTGTGGATTTAAATCATTATACAATTCTAGTGCCTTTTGGAATCCTTCTAATAATAATTTTAATTCCTCATATTTCTTTTTTTCTTCCATTTCCTTGTTCCTTCCTTTTTGAATGATTGTTGGTTATTTTATCATACTATAGCAGAAAGTCAATACTTTTTGATTTTTTCATGACATACTCGTTTACTTTTTTAATATTATCTATAAATTTATTTCAAAATCATCTTTATCTGTTTCTTGATAAGTTTTTTGCTTGATTTTAAATAACTAGGTACTTTGGCATAATTAAATAACTTACCCTCTTTAGTAGTTCCTTTTAAATTTAGTTTTTTTATAATGTTTTATTCTTAAATAAATTAGGACATGTTGAAATTGCTCTTTGAGCTAGTCCCCAATCATTATCATTATTGTATCCTGCAACATAAACAAGATTATTTATAAACTTACAATTTAATGGCCGACTCATTACCCATTTAAATGTTATGGTTCCATCACTATCAGGTTGACCAAACTGTTCAAAATACATACTAGCAATTTCTTTTGTCCAGGGCATAGTCTAAAAATAAAGTTGTCAAACTTTCTAACTTCTTTATTTCTTGATCGTTTAAATAATTTTTAGCGACACCTAGATTATACTTCATAATTTTGCCATTTGGAGAATTTTTCCAATTAGTAAGTCCAAGATGTTCTTTATTAGCATCTACTCTTTCATATATAAGCTCTGCTGCAGTATGACCAGATATGGCATAATGGAGTTTATTTTGAACTATTTTAAAAGTATATGCTTCTTCAGAATCTTTATTATAATCAATACTCGTACTCTCAAATAGATCAGTAATTTTTTGATAAAGTCTTCGTTCACTTAAACGAATTTCTTTAATTGTTTCAAGTAATTCTTCATAATAGTCTTTACCAAATTTTGTCCCATTTTTTAATAATTCGGTATTTAACACAAATCCTTTTTTGATATATTCCTTTAAAGTATTTGTTGCCCATATTCTAAAATCAGTTGCTTCCTTTGAATTAACACGATAACCGACTGCAATAATGGCATCTAAACTATAAAAGTTTGTATTATAATCTTTACCATCTGTGGCAGTTATTCGAATTTTTCGAATAACTGAATTTTCATTTAATTCATTATTGGAAAATATTTCTTTTAAATGATAATTAATTGTATTAACTTTAACATTAAATAACTCTGCCATTGTTTTTTGAGTCAACCAAAAATCTTCATTATCATATAAAACTTCAATGCTTTTATTTGTATTTTGACTTTGATATAAAATTAAATCTTTTAATTGATCTATTTGCATTTATCTTATCCTTTCTCCATTATTATTTATAAATTTTTCATAAAATTTAGGTATATATATTTTGAATGGTTTTTTAGGTATAGTAGCCCCTTAATAATCTTTATATCATTATAACATTTTTTATAGCACTTTCATATAGAAGTTGTTATATTTC
>CANRDM010000043.1 GCA_947629365.1 uncultured Bacilli bacterium | reverse complement strand
TTTAAAATAAGTATATTATCTTCACTTGAAAGCGGGTTTTGATTGATTGAATTAATAAAAAACTTTAAATGTTAAAAAACTTATACCCCTAATTTATATATCCAAATATCTTACTAACTAATCTACTCATTATTCAATCACAAAACTGGCTTTCAAAATTTATTTAATTATGGTAGAATAATGCACAGGTGATTAATTATGCATTTACCAGATTTAGATATAGCAAGAAAAAGAGAAAAAAGAGAAAATAAATATATTGAATTAAAAGAAAATTATTCAAAAATTTTTAAAGGGAAAAAATATTTCTTAAGGACTTATGGTTGTCAAATGAATACGCACGATAGTGAGGCCATTAGAAGTTATCTAGAAACTTTAGGTTTTATTAAAACGGAGAATTTAGAAGAAGCTAATCTTGTTGTTTTAAACACTTGTGCTATTAGAGAAAATGCAAAAGATAAAGTAATTGGTTTCTTAGGTAAATGTCATTATTTAAAGAAAAATAATCCGGATTTTAAAATTGCTTTAACTGGATGCTTATGTGAACAACCTGATGTAATTGATGAAATAAGGAATAAACATAAATATATTGATATTATTATTGGAACTCATAATTTATATGATTTACCTAAATTATTATTAGAAAATCCTAAAAAACAAGAAATTGAAGTGTATTCTGAATCTGATGAAATAATTGAAGGAATGCATTATGAAAGAGATTCTAAAATTACGGCTTGGGTTAATATTATGTATGGCTGTGATAAGTTCTGTACTTATTGTATTGTTCCTTATACAAGAGGAAGAGAAAGAAGTAGAAAGTTAGAAAGTATCATTAGGGAAGTAAATGATTTAAAAAACAAAGGTTATAAAGAAGTTACTCTTTTAGGCCAAAATGTTAATGCTTATGGCCAAGATATTGGGGAAAATTTTGCTCACCTTTTAGAAGAAGTAGCTAAAACAGGAATAGAAAGAGTTCGCTTTGTTACAAGTCATCCTTGGAATTTTACTGATGCAATGCTTGATGTGATAAGTAAATATGAAAATATAATGCCTTATATTCATTTACCTATTCAATCTGGAAGTAATAATATTTTAAAAAGAATGAATAGAAGATATACTAGGGAAGAGTATTATGATTTATATACTAAAATGAAAGAAAAAATACCTAATGTTTCAATTACCACAGATATTATAGTAGGGTTTCCTTATGAAAGCGAAGAAGATTTTTTAGATACTTTAGAAATGGTCAAAAAATGTGCTTTTGATGGCGCTTATACTTTTATTTACTCTAAAAGAGAAGGAACGCCAGCAGCGTTAATGAAAGACGATACCCCTCAAAGTGTTAAAGAAGAAAGATTACAAAGATTAAATGAACTTGTTAATTATTATTCTAATTTAAGTAATCAAAAATTATTAAATAAAGTCGTACCAGTTTTAATATTAGGTGATTCAGAAAAAGATAGCAATAAAGTTTATGGCTATACTGATACAATGAAATTAGTTAATGTAGATGGTCCTAAAGATATTATTGGTGAAATAGTAAATGTTAAAATAACGGAAGCTAAAAGCTTTAGTTTAGATGGAACATATGTTGATGAAAAAGTCCACAGTTAAGTGCTTTGACACAATTTGACAATAGGTTACAGTTTGCTATGAAACGTATAATATAGTATAATATTATTACTTGGAGAGTGAAGATATTGAATAAAATAAAAAAAATTTGGAACGAAAATAAAGTTTTATTTTTCTTAGGAATAATTCTTGTCATTTGTTTAATCGTTATTGGGGTAATTGCCATTAAATCTTTTTATTCTTCTTGTGATGATGCTTATTGTAATAGAAAGGTAGCTGACTTACGAAGTGAATTACCTAAACAAATTGAAGATAAATTAAAAGAAAATGAGAAAGTAGTTAAAACATCTGTTTTAGTAAGAAATGCCATTATTTATATCAGTACAACTTTTAAAGATGATGTTAAGATGGATAATGCTAAAAAAGCGATGGAGGTTATTTTGCCTTTATTTAAGGAAGAAGAATTACTAACTTATGATTTAGATCTAACCATTAAAACTGAAAATTATAGTGATGATGGTAAAGAAGGCTTTATCATTAAGGGGGCTAGAAATACCAATGGTGATGGAAATATAGTCTGGAGTAATTATAATATTAATTCCAAAGAGGATAGTGAATAATAAATGAAAAAGAAAAGAATTTATATAACAATTGCTATAGTTGTTATATTACTAGTTATAGGTGGTTTATTTATTTACCGCGTTGTAAGTGATCAAGATAAATTAACTAGTGAAGAGAGAACTTGGATTAATGAAAATATTAATAATGTTCAAAATGTTTATTTAGTTAAAGATGAAAATATTTTTAGTAAAGATGGTACAGGAGTTTTTAATACTTTCTTACAAGATTTTACTAATGAATATAAAATTAATATTAATCCCATTAATTTTGAAGGGGAAATTAATAATGATACAATTAAATTTAATTATACTAAAACTTTAAATGCAAATGAAGACGCTTTTTATAAAGATCATTATATTTTAGTAAGTAAAAACTTTGAATTTATTAATAATAATGAAGATTTAAATAATAAAATAATTGGTATTTTAAATAGTGATATAGAATATGTTAAAAGTTATTTAAAAGATGTTAATATTAATTATAATGGTTATGAAAATATTGATGAATTATTTAAAGCTTTAGATAGTAATATTAATTATATCTTAATTCCGAGAATGAAGTATATTGATAAAATATTAACTAATAATTTAGAAATAATTTATCATTTTAGTGATATAAATGTTTATTATACTTTTGATAATAACAATAGTATTTTTAGTAGTATATTACATAAATATTATCATAAATGGCAAGATGCTCTTGATGAAGTAATAAAAAAAGAGGAGTTTAAAATATTTACTAATTCTTTAAAAATAAGTGATCCCGATATTGATAAATTACTTAGTGTTGATTATCGTTATGGGTTTACTAATAATTCCCCTTATGAAGTTATTATGAGTGGTAATTATGGGGGAATTGTGGCCACTTATTTACAAGAATTTAGTACCTTTTCTGGTGTTTATTTTGATATTACTAAATATGGTAATAATAAAAAATTAGTAAATGCGATTAATAAAGATAAAGTAGATTTATATTTTGATTTTGATAATAGTATATCATCTAATTATAAAGAAACTTCATCAGGTATTACTAGTAGTTTATCGATTATTACTAATAAGAAAAATAACAAAGTATTTAACTCTATTTATAGTTTACAAGGTGAAGAAGTTTATGTTTTAAAAGATAGTAATTTAATGAAATATTTAAGTGATATTGGTAATATTGAAATTCATACTTATGATAATAATAAAGAATTATTTAAATTAAATAAAGATAATAAAATAATTGTAATGGATACTTATATATTTAATTATTATAAAAATAGTAAATTAAATAACTATGTTAGTAAATATAATACTTTAATTGATAATAATTATAAATTTAAAATTAATAGTAAGTATGATGTTTTAAATACATTATTAAGTAAATATATTAGTTATTTAGATCCATCTGTAATGATTATTGATGGTATTAATAATCATAATGAGACAGTGACAAGTGGAAGTATTTTAAATACAATTGCTAAATATTTTATTTTAACAATTATTGGTATCTTTGTTATTGGCTTTATTGTTTATAAAAAATCTAAAAAAATAAGAATTGCAAGACGTCTTAAAAAAGATGAGAAGATTCGTTTTATTGATGAACTTACTTTACTTAAGAATAGAGCTTATTTAAGTGATTTTATGAAAACTTGGAGTAATAATAATATTTATCCTCAAGGTATTATTGTCGTTGATTTAAATCATTTACAAGAAATAAATGATAAGTATGGGGTTAGTGAAGGTGATAAGCAAATTCAAAGTGCTGCCAATGCCCTAATTAAAACACAACTTGATAATAGTGAACTTATTCGTAGTGATGGTAATGAATTTGTTATTTATACTATTGGATATAATCAAAAACAAATAATTAATTATATTCATAAGTTAAATAAAGAACTTAAGAAATTACCATATGATTATGGTGCTGAATTTGGTTTTAGTCTTATTTTAAATAATTTAAAAACAATTGAAGATGCTTTAACTGAGGCAATTGAAGATATGAAAAGTAAAAAGGATAACGAAAGTAAAGAGGAGAAATACGAGTGAGAAAAAGATTAAATAATGCTAAATTAACAATCAAAGATTTTTTTAAAAACATTATTATGGTATTAAGAAGACCAGATATGGTAATTCTTCCTGGTAATCTTTCCTTTTTCTTTGTTTTAGCTATTATTCCTTCTTTATCTTTAATTAGTTATGGGGCTTCCATTTTAAATTTGTCGGTTGATTATTTATATAATTTTATTGCTAATTCTTTTTCATCGGAAATAGCTAATCTAATCTTAGGTGTAAACCTTAGTTATGAAGCAGGAATACATTTCTTTATTACCGTTATAATTGGGTTTTATATTGCCTCCAATGGGGCTGATTCCATTATAACAACGAGTAATACTATTTATGGGATTGAAAATAAATCTTGGCTTAAAAGAAGAATGAAAGCTTTAGGAATGTCTTTATTAATCGTTATATTGTTTATCTTTATGTTAATTGTTCCTGTTTTTGGTAATACAATTATTTCTTTAATTGAAGAAGTTAATTTAAATAGTGAAGTATCAAGGCAAATAATTGCGATTTTTAATTTAATTGAAGGACCAATAACTTGGTTAATTATCTTTGTTATTATTAAGATAATTTATAAGATTGCCCCCGATAAAAAACCAAAGGGAAGAGTTATTAATTATGGGGCTTTATTTACAACTGTTGGGTTTATTGTGGGTACCAAAGTATTTTCTCTATATGTTAATAATTATGCTAATTATAGTCATTTATATGGAGGTCTTGCAAGTATTGTGGTCTTAATGATTTGGGTTTATTATCTATCTTATATTTTTGTGGTAGGAATGGCTTTAAATAGTCAAAAAGATGATGAAAAAATGTTAAAAAATGGAACTATAAAATAAGCTATAATGCTTAAAATATTAATATGTACACAAGTATTACTTAGTACATTTTAATATTTTTGATATCAATCTAGTATTTTTTACTAACGATATTGAAAAGTAATACTTAAAAGAGTTTGTAATGTTCATTATTTTACAAATTCTTTTTTATATTTACAAAAACTAGTGAAATATCTTAATATTTTTGCTATACTTATGGTGTTAGAAAGTGTGAAGATATGAAAAAGATAAATGTTTTTTTAGTTTACTTTGTTAGTTTAATTTTTATGGAGTTTTTATTTAAATTTTTAACTATTGAACATATTTTTAGATTAAGTAATATTAATTTAATTTTGTTTTTAATTCCTTTTAGTTTATTATTAAGCATTCTTACTAATATAACTAAAAATTCCAAAACAAATCGTGTTATTTTCATTGTTATTTTAAGCATTTTGAGTGTTTGGTTTAGTGCTCAATATGTTGTTAAGAGTTATTTTGGCTGTTATATTTCCTTAGGGGCTTTTGGAGTTGCTGATCAAGTGGTGGAATTTGCCAGTAAAGGGGTTATTGAAACTTTAAGAAGACTTCCAGGAATTATTTGTTTATTTATTCCCTTTATTTTAACAATGATTTTTCATAAATATATTAATTTTCATAAATTTAGATGGCAAAAGAATTTAGTTATTTTCGGTATTATTGTCATAACTTATATAATATATCTTCTTTCTTTAAATATTGGTAAAAATAATAGTTATTCACCATATATATTATATAATGAAATAAATGATGTTAATTTAAATATGGAAAATTTTGGAATAGTTAATTCTTTCTTTATTGATATTAAAAGAACTATCTTTGGTTTTGAAGATAAAATAAATAATAATGTTGATAATATTTTAAGTGGGGATAAAGATGATGATACTCCAAAAGAATATGGCTATAATATTTTAGATATTGATTTTGATAGTTTAATTGCTAGTGAAAGCAATAAGACTATTAAAGAAATGCACGAGTATTTTAAAAATGATCCTGGTACTAAACAAAATGAATATACCGGAATGTTTAAAGATAAAAATTTAATCTTATTTATGGCGGAATCATTTAATGAAGTTGCGGTATCACCTGAGCTTACGCCAACATTATATAAGCTTGCTAATTCGGGGTTTGTTTTTGAAGAATTTTATACCCCAACGATATTTAGTACTATTGGAGGAGAATTTCAAGAACTTACTGGTCTTTATGCTGAAAGTTTAGGTGTATTATCTGAATTTAGAAAGGGTAAGACAACATTCCCTCAAGGTATTGCTACTAAGTTTAAAAATGAAGGATATAATACTTATGCTTATCATAATAATTCTTATACTTTCCAAGATCGTAATTTATATTTACCTAGTTTAGGTTTTGATAATTTTAAAGCTTGTCGTAATGGCCTTGAAAAACTTATTAACTGTGATATTTGGCCAAGAAGTGATGTTGAGTTAATTGATGCCACTGTTGATGATTATGTTAATAATGATAAATTTATGGTGTTCTATGCTACGAACTCTGGACATTCATCATATGATAATTTTAATTCTAATCAAATGGCTAAAAAACATCAAGATGAGTATTTAGCTTTTAATCTTCCTTATTCTAATAGAATTGCTACTTATTTAGCAGCTCAAATGGAACTAGATAGAGCACTAGAGTCTTTAATTGAAAAATTAGATGCCGCAGGTAGATTAGAAGATACCGTTATTGCTTTAGTTGGTGATCACTGGCCATATGAATTAGAGGTATCGGAAGTAAATGAAGCAGCATCTTATGAAAAAGATGCCGCCGTTGAAATTAACCATAGTAAATTTATCTTATGGAATAGTGAAATGGATACAGTTAAAGTATCAAAAGTCGGTAGTCAAATTGATGTAATGCCAACTATTTATAATGTTTTTGGTATTCCTTATGATTCAAGACTATTTATTGGTAAAGATATTTTAAGTACAGAAGGTGGTTTAGCAATCTTTGCTAATAAAGAATGGGTAACAGATAAAGGAACATATTTCCCATCAAATGGTAAATTTATTCCGAAAGATGGGGTTTCAGTTAGTGATGATTATATTAAATCAGTTATACAAATAGTTAATAATAAAACTAGTATGAGTAAAAAAATAATAATGAATAATTATTATAGTAAATTAGGTTTATAAAAAGGAAAAGTTTGCTATTTTACAAACTTTTCTTTTAAAGATAAAATATATTTAGGAGGGATTATATGTTAGAGTATATTATAATTGGTCTTTTAGCTTTAGTTATTATTTTACTAATTATTATTTTAGTTAAAAATAATGGTAGTAAAGATATGATTGAAAGAATGGGAAGATTAGAAGTTAATATAAATAAAGAAATTGCTGATTTTAAAATAAATTTTAGTAAAGATTTACGAGGAGATTTTGAAGGATTAGTTCAAAAAATTGATTATAAATTAAATTTAATTAATGAAAAAGTTAATAGTAGGTTAGATGAAAATTTTGAAAAAAGTAATAAAACTTTTATTAATGTTTTAGAAAGATTAAATAAAATAGATGAAGCGCAAAAGAAAATTGATGGTTTAAGTAGTGAAATAGTATCTCTTCAAAGTGTTCTAACTGATAAAAAAACGAGAGGTACTTTTGGGGAAGTAAACTTAGAATATATTTTAAATAATGCTTTTGGACCAGCATCCACTAATGGACGAAATAATATTTATAGTATTCAACATAAACTTAGTAATGGTTATATTGCTGATTGCTTACTTTATGCTCCAGCCCCTTTAGGAACGATTGCAATTGATAGTAAATTTCCTTTAGAGAATTATCAAAGAATGGTTGATAAAAATAGAAGTAGAGAAGAAAGATTATTGTTTGAGAAAAATTTTGTCAGTGATGTTAAAAAACATATTAATGCTATAAGCGAAAAATATATTATTCCCGGTGAAACAAGTGATGAAGCCATTATGTTTTTACCAGCTGAAGCTTTATTTGCCGAGATTAATGCTTATCACCCTGAACTTATTAATTATGCCTATGAAAGAAAGGTGTGGATAACTGGACCAACGACTTTAATAAGTACTTTGTCAATTATTAGTATGATTTTAAAAAATATGGAAAGAGATAAATATGCTTTAGTTATTCATACGGAACTTGATAAATTAGGAGTAGAATTTAATCGTTATAAAGAACGCTGGGATAAATTATCGAAGAGTGTTAAAAGTGTTAATCAAAGTTTAGATGAATTACATACCACAACGGAAAAAATAACCAAAAGATTTCAAAGTATTAAGAATGTTGATGTTGATAAATTACATACAAATGAAAATACCTCTTATATAGAAGAAGGAGAAAGGGAAGATGAAACTATATTTAATTAGTAACAATTCTTTAATTAATCATTTGGATTATAATAATATTGATTTAGATTTAGTAAGAGTTATTAGACCTCTTAGTATTGAAGGGGAAAATAACGCAAAAATAATATGTAATTTTAAAGAATTTGCTAATATTCAAAAAGTATATTCTAGTCTTTATAGTAGTGCTATTGAAAGTGCTAAATATTTATCAAATAAATTAGAAATACCAATTATTTTAGCAGAAGAATTACAAGATTGTAAAGTTGGTATTTTAGGTAGTAAGAATATGAAAATGGTTAAAGGCCTTCAAGATCACGAATTTACTTATAAGCTTAATGGTGGTGAATCACTAATTGATGTAGGAAACAGACTTAATAATTATATTGATAAAATAAAAGAAGATAATATATGTTTATTTACTCATAAAAGAGCTATATTAGGTTATTTACTAAAATTTGCTAAAGTTGGTTATAATTTAGATGAGAATTTAATATTAGAGTTTAATGATAAAATTATTTATGATGATACAGACACTTTATTTGATATATATGAAATAACTTATGATAATAATATAGTTATTAATATAGAAAAAATAAGTAACTAGATATTTTAATCTAAAAAAGCATCCTTATTGGGTGCTTATTTTTCATCTTCACAAGTATCAATGGTAATCCATTCGGTTGTGCCACATTCTGTACATATTTGGGGAACCAATACTTTTTTACCTTTAGGAAGTTCAATTTTCTTAGTAAGTTCGACACATAAAAGCCCTGTATCTTCATCAATATAACATCTTCCTTGGGTTTGTGTTTCATTACATTTACTACATCCAGGTTTTTTCATTTTTTATCACCATTATTATTATGTTTAATTTAAAATTTTTTATACGTGTCAACTATCTTGACATAAGATAAATATAATTAATTTAATAATAAATAAAAATAATATATAATAATAGTAAGGTGATTATAATGGAAATACCAATAAAGGCAAGAGTTAGTAATAGACACGTTCATTTAACTAAAGAAGTTTATGATAAATTATTTGATGGTCTTTTAGAAAAAAGAAATGATTTATCTCAAATTGGTGAATATGCCACAACAAAAACAATGACCATTAGAAACGGGGAAAAAAGTATTCCTAATGTTCGTTTAGTAGGGCC
>CANRDM010000042.1 GCA_947629365.1 uncultured Bacilli bacterium | reverse complement strand
TTATTTAAGTAATTAAATAGTAATTCCTTTATCTCGATCTTTTTCTAAAACCATTTTTGCTTGTTTATAAAAATTAATTTCTAATTTAAAAATGGCATTTCTAGCATTGTTGTGTTTAACATTTTGAATAAACAGATCTCCTATCGATTCACTATTAAAAATTCTTTTATAAGCTATTAAATCTATAAAATCTTTTTCGCTTATCTCTATTTCTGTTAAATCTTGTTCAAAAATAGTATCACTATTACTTTGTGTATTATGAAATACTATTTCCTTAAAATTACTTTTTAAATAAAATTTGCCATCTTTTTTTACTACATCACTAAATTGAATCAGCAATTGAAAAAGCCAATGACCACCTACTTGGTAGGATTCTAACCATTTTTCATCATTTTGATATAAATAAGCATAATTATCACTAATATCATTAATAATAAGTTTCTTTAAAGCTTTAGGATTAAATTTGCAACCATAAAAAGTATTCATTGAAGATGGTACTTCTAAAAAAGAGAATTTGGCATTACGAAAATCAACATTAATTAACTCGGCAAACCCATTATTTAAAGATATACCATTTTCTTTATTTATACCTTTTAAATTTTGTTCTAAAAAAACAGTTGCATCAGTAAAATGTCCTCTAAAGCACAAACCTCCTAAGCTAAAGGGAATCATTAAGATTTTTCCCTTACTATTTTTTTCAATATCGAACATTATTCTTCTATCCCAACCAGACTTTGATTGAAAATTAGTATCAATGGTATCTAAACCATCAGGTAAATAATATAAATTTTCAGAAGTAGTCAAGTTTTTATAAAAATAATAAAAATCACTTAAATTATCACAAACATCATAAGCTTTATCATTATGATGGAGGGTTAGTAGATTTTTACCACTTTTAAAATGCATAATATATAAAAATGTTTTTAGAGGAATAGAATCATTCCAAAAGAAACAACCATATTCATCATCTTTATTTATATTATATCTGTGCTCTTTATTCATAATATTTAAAAATAAATCTAAATTATTATTATAAAAAGTTATTAAAAAATTCAAAAGATAATAGTTATTTAATATTGTATCAGGATTAATTGTATTTGTACCATTTTTTAAGACTAGCAAAAATAAATTGATAAATTCACTATAATCATTTCCAGCTATTTTTTTTAAATCTTTATTGGCATCTTTTAAGATATTTTCAATCATTTTTAAAATGATTCTTCGATAATTTTCTTTAGCTACTCTATCTGGAGCATCATTAATAAATACTTCTGTTAAACCTTTACCATCATTAGTTAAAAGTTTAAATTTATAATTATAAAACTCAACAACATCTTCATCAGTAATAGTATTATAACCAAATTCATTAAACACTAAAAATGCTCTTTCTAATTCATTTATTTGCTTTAAATCATTTAAACCACTATTTTGTAAATTATAAAAAATTTCTTTTAATTTTAAGCCTTCTACTTTATTTTTATAAGCATAAACAGCTAAATTTTTTCTTAACAAGCTATCAGATAGTAAAAAATTAACATCATTTCTTAT
The DNA here is from genome assembly GCA_947629365.1 of uncultured Bacilli bacterium. Taxonomy (GTDB): domain Bacteria; phylum Bacillota_I; class Bacilli_A; order RF39; family UBA660; genus SIG200. The sequence continues at coordinate 8,741 of CANRDM010000042.1, read as the reverse complement.
ACTTATCTGCTCATCAAGAGGTAATATTTGTTCTAAATATTTTAATCTTTCTACCTCTTCTTCTAATAAAGTATATTCTTTACTTTTCTCTTCTTCACTAGGATTATAATCATATTTACTTTGATTTTGATAATTACTTATACTAGACTTAATAGCATACTTTTGATTAAATAAAGTATACAAAGATATATATAAACTATCTCTTTCTCTTTCAATAGCCCTTTTTTTATTTCTTCCTAAAAACTTATTTTCTTTTCTTATTTCGTTTAAGGCAATTAACCTAGCTGTAGCTTCAGCTTGCATTTTTTCAATATTTTTTTGATAGATATCTAATACGGAACATTTAATTAAATAATCCAAGCGTTTATAATCAGTTATTTCTTCTATATTATCAGTATTATTAATAGTGGCTAAAACTAAATTAATATACATACGAATATCATTTTGCAGATCTTCCGCTACTAAACCCAAAACATCAATATTTTTTAAGTTAGCTAATTTTTCTAAATATTCTTTTTTATAAAAATCAATTAAATCATCATTATTAAAAGTTTCTCTTAAAGGCATAGGAAAAACACTTAAAGCACTGATAATATCTTCTCTATTACTAGTAGCTAGAGTATTATTTTTATTTTTAATATTTTGTAACCATCTTTTTATATTCATATACTCTCCTACCAGTATTTTAACAAATGTTAATTTAATACATCTATCTTTTTAATCATTTTTGACGTATTTTGACACAAAGAAAAAACAAGAATAATCTTGCTTCCTATCTTTTAAGACTTTCATCTTCACTAACAAAATTTACATATTCTCCACCACGAATACCTAATGTATTTCTAACTTGTTCAAAAGTTATTTGATAAGTATCCATTAGTTCTTTTAAAGCTTCTTCTTCATATATTATTTGTTGTAAGCCGTTATAATAAGCTTTTATTAAATCAGGGATTGAGGCATTAAATTCGTAAATTAACTTTTGTCCTAAACTTAAAGTTTCTGGTGTAACTAATTGATTCATTAAATTATTATTACATAAAAACGAATATAACTTTCTAGCAAAAACATTACAAATTTCGTCGTTATCTTCTCTAAAAGCAATGTTTAACTTACTATTTTTTATTTTATAAGCAAAACAATAGGTAACTTCTTTTGCAACACTTCTTAAATCATCTAATGAATATCCGGCATTTTCTAACATTTTAAAATAATCAAAACTATCTCGTAATTCATAACCAATACTGATTGGTAATGTAGTTTTTTCGCCCACACATTCTAATCGTAATTCTTTATGATATTTTTTTAATAAAATTTGAATATATTCTGGGTAAATTACTTTGATAAAATAATTAAATAAATAACAAGCACTAATCGTAGACATCGAACTTTCATATTCTTCTTTAGCTTTATTGTAAAATTCAGCTACTGCTTCTTTTTCTTTCATTGCTTTATTTTTTTCTTCTTCAAATACTTTCCATAAATCAACCATTTATATTCCTTCTTTCTTATTTTCTTATTCTCTTTTTTGAATAATCATCTGAATTAACATTAAGGGATGCTAAAATATTTGCATCAGTTATATTAAAAGCATCCATTGATTCTTTAAAATTATCTTTTTCTTTTTTTATTTCTTCTAATCCATTTTCATAAGCCTTTATTAAATTATTAATAAAGGTACTAAAATCTATTTTAGTAACATAATTTTTACATATTTCTAAAGATAATCCATAATTAATATAATTTTTAATAATTTTATTATAAAAACTAATCCTGTTGCTCATTAAAAACTCATTGAATTTTTCAATGAAAAGAGGTATTAATTTTTTATCTTTAAAATATACTATTAAATTTTGATTATCTTTTTTCCAAATCATTTCACTATTTGTCACAATACCTTTGGTATCAGTAAAATCTCCATTAGTTAATATTTTAAAAGTGATATTTATTTTATCTTCTTTAACAAAGAACATTCCTCTATTTTTAATTAAATATGATATATAATTAGGTAAAATATCAATTAAGAAACAAGAGAAAACATAATTAGTAAAAATTTTATAATAAACTTCTTTATATGTTTGTACATCTGCTCTTTTTGAATATTTACCTTTATTTTTAATAACTTCTTCTAAATAAATCATAAAACTCCCTACTTACAATTAAATTTATTTTTTATGTATTAACTTAGTTTCTTTTTTTGTATCAGCAATTAAAGCATTATAATTATTAATATTAATGCCAAGCTCTTTTTCAATATCATTTTCACAAATATTCCAAGTATCCATTAAAGCTTTTAAATCTTCTTTTTCTTCTTCTATTTGTTGTAATCCACTTTCTAAGGCTTTATTTAAAGAATCAAAATTAGTTGCAAAATTTATTTGCTTTGTATAAGGAAAATATTTAGCCAATTTATAATGTTTAGTTATTTTAGGAACATCAATAGCTATAATTTGATTTTTTATTAAAAATTGATTAAGTTTTTCTTTAAAAGCCAAATAAATTAATGGTTCTTTAAACATTACTGCTAATCTGTTATCTGCAAAAGAATAAAGCATTTTTTCAGTGAAAGATCTATTAGAAGCATCTAAAGACTCTTCCTTAAAATCATATTCTGATTTTACCAAAAGAGAAATATCTCCTTGCAATAATTCATTATGGTTTTCTATAGTTAATCTCTCAATATATTTAGGAAAAATGTCTATTAAAAAATAATTGAAAATATAATTAGCTTCAACTACAGCAAAAGCTTGTTTATATTCCTTTTTCATCCTTTTATACTGTTTTTTAATTATTTTATTTTTTAATAGCAATTTATATTCTTCTGACATTTTAATTTTTTCTTCTTCATCAAAAAATATTTCTCTTTTAAAATTATATGCAGGTGCTTTTCTATTCAAATCGTTTGCAAGCACTCTTCTTTTCGAGCTTTTTAAATACGCTAGTCTTTCCAAAATGCGATCATCTTTTTTCATTTTCTCTCTTCCTTTCGTATTTACCTGATAGCCTGCGCAATTCTGAATCTACACTGTAACATTCTGGATGTAATTCTTCCTTTTTATCTAAATAACTTATTTCAAAAACCTCATTTTAATTATAATTTATTTTTTATGTGATAATTTTATTTCTTCTTTTGCAGAATTTATTAAATAATAATAACGATTCTTAAAAATATTAAGCCATCTTAAAATGTTTCCTTCTTCAATATTCCACATATCCATTAAAACCTTTAAATCTTCTTTTTCTTCTTCTATTTGTTGAAGAGCATTATACGCGGCATTAATTAAATCTTCAATATTCGCTTCAAAATATATTGGATTAGCATAAATTAAATCAGAATCATTTGATGCTTTAAGATTTACAATGTTATTTTTAGCTAAAAATAAATTAAGTTTTTCCTTGAAAACATTACAAATCAAAGTATTCTTAAACATTTAATTTTATCTCGTCATTTTCAAAATAATAAATAATCTCATTAGTGCAAAAATCTTTAAGCCCTATTCCTTTTAAAATACGGATATGTTCATATTCAAACGAATTATTTGTTTCTAAACTAAGTGTAATTTTTCCACTAATAACATTATCTTTCAATAAAGCATTATGATTATTTTCTATTAATTTTTTAATAAACATAGGAAAAGTCTCGAGTAAGAAATAATTAAAAATATAATTAGCTTCAATAATAGATAAAGCCTCATTATATTCCTTTTTCATCTCATTATATTGTTCTTTAATTATTTCTGATTTTTCTTTGTTCATTTTTTCAACTTGGACTTTTTTCTTTTCTTCTTCTAAAACTTGCCATAAATCAATCATTATATATACCTCATTTCTTTTTTGGGATTAATTGCATTTCTTTTATTGAAGTATTAATTAAATCATTATAGGCATTAATATTAATATAAAGTGAATCTCCAATATCTTTTTCACAAATATTCCAAGTATCCATTAAAGATTTTAAATCTTCTTGTTCTTCTTTTATTTGTTGTATCCCATTTTCATAAGCTTTAATTAAAAATTCAATATCAGTTTTAAATCTCAAAACTCTTAAATACGGAAATAAGTTAGTATCATCTGGTACTTTAATGTTTATAATTTGATTTTTAATTAAAAATTGATTAAGTTTTTCTTTAAAAACCATACAAATTAATCGGTCAGTAAAAGTTAAATTTATCTCATCATTCTCAAAAAAATAAAACATTTTACTAGTACAAAAGTTTTTAAAACTTATTCCTTTTAAAATACATTCAAAATCATATTCAAATTCATTCTCCGTTGATAAAGTATGAGTAATTTTTCCATTAATGCTACTTTCTTCTAATAAAGCATTATGATTGTTTTCTATTAATTTTTTAATAAATTTAGGAAAAGTCTCGAGTAAGAAATAATTAAAAATATAATTTGCTTCAACCACAGCAACAGCATTATTATATTCCTTTTTCATATCATTATATTGCTTTATAAATCTTTTTCTTTTTTCTTTTTCCTCTTTTTCTGATTCAGCTCTTGCTTGAGCTTTTAATTTTTCTTCGTTAGCTTTTGCCTTTTCTTCTTCTAAAAATTGCCATAAATTTTCCACAATAAATTCCTCATTTCTAGTAGATTATTATATTATAATTTCACTACTAGTGCAAGAAAAAATAATGGCATAAAACCATTATTTTAACCAAAAGAAAAATGTGTATAATTATTTTGCGGAAAATAAAATCTAGGAGGTATTAAAGGGTATTTTAAATATTTGCAAAGTGTAAATGAAATTAAAAAGCCCTTTCACTTATAAGATATGCGAAATAAATTAAAGTGACGGGGCTAAAAAACTATTCTAAGCAAATTTATAGGCCGCATAAACTAAAAAGGCCAAAAGTAAAATATAGACTATAATACCATTAATTGTTTCTTCTTTTTTACTTTTATATTTAATGCCTACAATCATTGTAGCTAAATAACCACCAATTAAACCACCAATATGGCAAGCATTATCAATACCATTTAAAGCAAAGCCTAAAATAAGATTTACTATAATAATTGGAATTATTTGACTCGTAAGGGCTGTTGATAAATAAAGGCGATAATGATAGCCAAAGTAAAGAAGAGATCCCATTAAACCAAATATTGCTCCACTCGCCCCAACAGAAAGGCCATAATCATTTAAGAAAACGACACTCATTAAACCACCCATTAAAGCACTAAGAAGATAGATAACTAAGAATTTCCAACGACCAATATAATTTTCTACTTGACTACCTATTACCCATAAAGAATACATATTAACAATTAAATGAATTAAATTACCGTGCAAAAAAGCATAAGTAATTAACCTAAATACTTCACCTTGTAATACTAATTCCCGGTTATTTGCTCCTAAAAGAATAAAAGTTAAAGTATTAGAACTGCCCTTACTCATAATTAAAGTAACAATATACATAATTAAACATAATAACATTATTATTTTGGTCATAATTATTTTTTTAGGTTTAAAAACTTGTTCATATTTTTTATTATCTTTTTGCGTTTTATTATTAATATCCTCAGTTATATGGATAAAATCTTCAAATCCTTCAATACCCTCATTTTTCTTAAAAATCATATTTTTAATTTTAGGATAAACATTTTTAATAATATTATTTTTCTTAATATCACTTAAACTTTCAACATTAACTGTATCAATAACTTTATTTTTTTCATCTAATTTTACGGCATTACCTAAATCAAGACAAATATTTAAAACATTCATCTTAAAAGATAAAGTCTTTCTTTTTATTTGTTTAATAACATAACTCATTTTATATAAATCAAAATTTAATTGTTCATTATTATGAATATATTTAGAATTAATTCTAATTATTTTATATGGTCCATCTAAATTTTCCAGCCAAATCTCATCTTTAGCTCCTTGAACATTTATGGGCGTATAATTTTCTTCGGTGACAAAATAATGGACTAATTTCATTGTTATTTCGTCTTTTTCATTTACAATAGCATTCATTAATTTTGCTCCTTTCATATTATTTTACCTTATTTCATATTATTAGTAAAGGGTGATTAGATGAATATATTTTTTCTTATTTATGTTGCAGTTATTATTTATATAACAATACCTATTTGTAAAATAGTATGGTATGACCGACTTGATAAAGATTTAACATTTTTATTATGTACTAATTATTTATTAATATTTCTTTTAACTATTTTAATTGGTAATCCTAGTTTAATAATTTACAATATTTTAATAGCGCTGTCTTTAATGATCCTAGCATTTTTCCTTATTAGAAAGATGAAAAAAATTTGTGGTCATTATCAATTACTAAGCTTACCTTACTTCTTTTTAACGGTCTTTGTTTTTAGTAATATCCTGGTATTAATCTAAAGAATCTAAAAAATCTTGAAATGGTTTCGGAAGATGACTTTCAAAAGTCATTTTTTTATGAGTAATTGGATGGGTAAATTCTAAGTAATGTGAATGTAAAAATTGGCCAAATTCAGTTGTTTTTTTATTTTGATACACGGGATCATTATAAATTGGATAACCAATATAGGCTAAGTGAACTCTTATTTGATGGGTTCTACCCGTTTCTAAAACTAAACTTACTAAAGTATAATCTTTATATCTTTTAAGAACTTTTAAATGGGTTCTAGCACTCTTACCATCTTTGGTTACTTCCATTTTATTAAAATTTTTCTTACTTCTTCCTATCGGGGCATCGATAAAAGCACTTTCTCCTGGGAAATTACCAATAAGAAGAGCGATATACTCCCGATGAATTCTTTTATTTTTAAAATCAAGAGCTAAAAGGGCGTGGACTTCATTAGTTTTAGCCACCATCATTAAGCCTGATGTATCTTTATCAAGACGATGAACAATACCTACTCTTTCACTCCCGCCAATATCACTTAATTCATCGGTGTAATATTTAAGCCCGTTAACTAATGTATTGTTATGATTACCAGCTCCTGGGTGTACTACTAAGCCACTGGGTTTATCAATAACCATTAAGTAATCATCTTCATAAACTATATTAAGAGGGATATTACTTGGTATTATATCATCTTCTATTTGATAACTTTCATCTATTTCAATAATATCATCTATTTTTACTTTATAACTTGGTTTAGGACTTTTTTGATTTACTAAAACATAGCCATCTTTAATCATTTTGACAATAAATTCCCGACTATAAGAGGTATTTTCACTTAAATATTTATCAATTCTTATATCACTATTATTAACTACTAATTTCAAATTTCATCTTCCTTTTTTAATATTGCTATAAAAAGCAATAAGATTCCCAAAACAATCCAGATATCAGCGAAATTAAAGATGGGAAAATCATAACCAAAGATTTTAAAATCTAAAAAATCAATAACATAGCCATAAACTAAACGATTTAATAAATTACCCCATATACCTCCATATAAAAGACTAAAAGCAATGGTATTGCGAATATTTTCTTTAAATCTTTTTTGATAATTATATAAAATAATTAACATAATAATTGTAATAATAATTAATAATATATTATAGCCAGATAAAAAACTCCAAGAAGCTCCATAGTTATATACTTTCGTCAAATTAAAAAAGTGTGGAATTAATATAATACTTTTATCTAAAGACATATTAAAATCAATTAATAATTTAAGTAAAATATCAATTACAAAAAAAATAATCGCTAATATCAAGATTCTTTTTTTCATAAAAATCACAATATAATTATAACACGTTCTAATAGAGTGTGCAAACGATGGTAAAAATTATTATTTTATGATACAATTTTTAATGGTGATAGGATTGAAAACATTATTTTTAAGTGCAGCGACTGATGCAGGTGTTAATGTTGATGGCGCTAAAGATGGAGCAATTTTATTAGGTAAATATTTGGAAAATAATAATGAAAATGTTTTATATATTAAAAATAGCGATAATTTTATTAAAGATAACAGCAAAAATAATTTAAAAAAGAACTTAGAAGAAGTTAATTGTTTTAACGAAAAATTATACCATAGTATTGTAAATAATAAAGATTATTTTCCCATTACTATTGGAGGTGATCACTCTATTTCAATAGGTAGTGCTCTTGCTAGTGCTAAAAATAACGAAAATATTGGGATTATTTGGTTTGATGCTCATCCCGATTTTAATACTTTTAAAACAACAATCACAGGTAATATTCACGGTCTTCCCTTAGCAGCAATCGCGGGGTTAGAAAAAGATTTAACCAAGTTTCATAATTATAACTATGTAAAGCCAGAAAATATTTGTATTGTTGGGGCTAGAAGTATTGATCCATTAGAGCTTAAAAACTTAGAAGAACAACACATAAAAGTATTTACTACCGAAGATATTAAAACAAAAGGAATTACTTATTGCCTAGAAGAAGCGATTAAAATTGCCTCATCTAACACTTTAGGTATTCATATTAGTTATGATTTAGATGTTATTGATCCTTTTATTGCCCCCGGAGTATCTGTTCCCGAGGTTAATGGTATAACTAAAGAAGAAGCAATTAAGGCTTTGGAAATTTTTCTTAAAGATATGCAAAAAGTAGTATCAATTGATTTAGTGGAATTTAACTCTTTAAATGATAAAAACAATCAAACTTATGATATCGCCATTAAACTACTTAAGATGATGAAAGAAAAAATAGAAGAAAAATAAATCCCAAGTTTAGTCTTGGGGTTTTTCATTTAAAATAGCTTCAATCTCTTGGGGATTAAAATGAGTTATTACTTCAATAAAGGATTCATACTCT
>CANRDM010000041.1 GCA_947629365.1 uncultured Bacilli bacterium | reverse complement strand
CACTTAAATTCATACAACACCTCTAGTTATATTGTATGAGAGTAATTCTTTTTTAGTTCTCATAGTTATTTTTTAAATTTCTCTATAATAGCATCAACAATATAAACGGATGCTTTACCATCACCATATGGGTTAGAAGATTTACTCATTTTTTCATATTCTTCTTTATTAGTTAATAATTTTTTTACCTCAGTATAAATTACTTCTTCATTTGTACCCACTAATTTTAACGTTCCCGCTTTAATTCCTTCTGGCCTTTCTGTTGTATCTCTTAAAACTAACACAGGTTTACCTAACGATGGCGCTTCTTCTTGAATACCCCCACTATCAGTAAGAATTAAATAACTTTTATTTTGAAAATTATGGAAATCAAAAACCTCTAATGGTTCAATTAATTTAACTCTTTCTGTATTTCCAAATACTTCCTTAGCTATTTCCCTTACCCGTGGATTTAAATGAATCGGATAAATTACTTTAACATAACTAAATTCATCAACGATTTTTTTAATACCTTTAAAAATATGGCGCATTGGTTCACCTAAGTTTTCTCTTCTGTGCGCCGTGAGTAAAATCATTTTTTCATCTTCTTTAATCCAATCTAAAATAGGGTTTTGATAATCATTATTAACTGTTGTTTTCATTGCATCAATGGCAGTATTACCAGTAACATATATTTTATCTTCGCTAATTCCTTCATTAATTAAATTTTCTTTACTAACTAAAGTGGGAGCAAAATACATATCGGTAAGTCTATCAACCATTTGTCTATTCATCTCTTCTGGATAAGGACTATATTTATCGTTTGTTCTTAAACCAGCTTCAACGTGACCTATTGCTACTTGGTTATAGAATGCCGCCAAGGCTCCAGCAAAAGTTGTTGTTGTATCCCCGTGCACTAACACAATATCTGGCTTACATTCTTTAATAACCTCATCAAGTCCATCTAAGGCTCTAATAGTAATATCTTTTAAAGTTTGACCATCTTTCATAATATTTAAGTCATAATCTGGTTTAATATTAAATGTTTCTAACACTTGATCTAACATTTCCCGATGTTGAGCTGTTACACAAACAATACTTTTTATTTCGCATCTTTTTTCCAGTTCTTTAATTAAAGGAGCCATTTTAATAGCTTCTGGTCTCGTCCCAAATATACTCATTACTTTAATCATTTTAATTTTCCCCCTCAAATAGTTTTTCTAATCTTTTTATAATATCAGCATTATAATCACTTAAATCATCATATTTTTTTTCTCTTTTTTGAGCTTTACTTAAAGATTTAACTATATCATCACAACCCTTTAAATTTTCATTATATTGTTCTAAATTTTTAGTCATAAATATTTCTAATCCTAAAGCTTTAGCTTCCCATAAGACCATTCCTTGCCCTTCATAACGACTAGTTAAAATAAAGGCATCCATTAAATTCATATATTGATAAGGATTTTTTTGATATCCTAAAAATGTCACATAACTATCTAATTCTAAAGAATGGCATAAATTAGTTATTTCTTCTTTTAAAGGTCCATCTCCAATTAAATATAAATGAAAATCTTTTCTTATCTTACTTAATTCTTTTAAATAACTTAGTAAAATATCAAATCCTTTTGGTACATTTACTGTTCCAACTGTACATAAATTATATTTGTTTTCATCAATTTTTAAATTAACTTCGTTTTTAATTTTTTGAAATATATCATTGGTATCTATAAGATTAGGTATTATTCGATATTTTATATTATTTAGTTTGTTATATCTTTTAAAAGGTTCAATTACTCCTTTGGAAACTCCCACAAACTCATCAAAATATTTTAATTTTCCTTTTGAGAAAAAGTGAGCAATTTTAAACTTTTTTTCTTCTTTAGCTTTTTCTTCCACATTAGTATGAATCCAATAAACTTTCTTTTGAGCATTACATTTAATAGTATTCAAAGCTGTTATTTGTTGATAACTATCAAAATCAATGGCAACATCATATGATTTATCAATTCCACTATAAGGAATAAATGACTTTAATAATTGAAAAGGGATTAATTTACATATTGATGAGTACTTTTTTAAATAATAAATATTGACATCTTTCGGAATATTATCTTGATAAAAATTATTATTATCCATTAAATAGACATCCAGAGCATATTTTTTTAAATCAATATTACGAATAATATTATAAAGTGATTTTTGAATACCACCAGCACTTAAATTATGAGCAAAAATGGCAACTTTTTTCATACTCTCTCCCTCTTTTTATATATAATTGGTAAACTAATTAAAAGAATATTACAAACTATTAAACCATAAATATAGCGATACTCACAATATACTGGTGCCGCAATGACATTAGTTAACCATAAAGCAATTAATGGTGCATAGATAACTAATAACTTTTTATCAACCTTAAAATATAAACTTAAGATAAAACTAGTAATTAGTATTAAGAATGAAAAACCTAAACTCCATATGATCATTGAAAGCGGCAAACTTTTAACTGTTGTTTTTCTAATTATATTAACCAGATTATTAGGGAGTAAACTTTTTTGATAAATATCATACTTTGTTACATCATATTGTTTTGCTACATCTACACTACTTTCTCTCACGCTGATATAAACAACATCCGGATACCAATACCCAACTGATGATGATAAAAATGACTCAACATAAATTAAAGGATTATTTAAAAATGTTTTAAACCAATATTTCAGAAAATCTTTCTTCGTATTCGTTAATACTTCATTATTTGTAAGATTTTTCATTGGATCTAAAAGCCAAGTTAAATATTTATTGTCAATATCTTCAATATTAATTAATTTATGGAAATACTCATCACTTTCTTTATCAACATTACCTCCCTTTATATACACTCTTCCTACTTGTTCAAGTAAAACTGAATAAGCTTCAACGGTTCTTCCGGGAATAACATTTAACTTATTATAAATTGGACCCGTAATTATAAAATAAGAAATAATTAATACTAGTGAGGTTATTGGTATAATCTTTTTATATCTAAATAATAGTAATAAAAAGATAAAACTAAATAAATAAACATATATGCCATTATTTCTAAAAAATAAAATCATTAAAGAAGAAACAATAAAAATAATATACCAATAAAGAGGTAACTTACTCTCACTTAAAATATTTATTAAAGATAAAATTAAAGGTATAAAGGCAATCCCAAATAAAACATCTTTCCATAAGGTAACACTCATATAACCAAAATCCGGTGCAAAACTAAAATATAATAAAAGAAGGATTAAAATTACTTTATTAACTTTCTTTTTATTTAAGAAAGAAATTACACTAGTTAATACTAAAGAAATAATAAGAATTTGCATTAACATATAAAAGCATATTCCCATTGTTCCACTTTTAAATAAAGTTTTACCTATTTTATAAATAAACCCAAAAAAGTAAGTAAAAATAATGGGATGATTATTATATAAAGTTCCATTTTCAAAAAGATTAATCATATTAAGTGAATCAATAGTCATAACGCCTGGGAAAAAAGCTAGTAAATAAGGTATTTTACCTAAATATATCATAATAAAAGAAATAATATTTAATTTTTTAGAATCAAATTGTTCTTTATCTTTTAATTTGATATTGCTAACAAATAGAATTAAATAATTAAAACAAACATAGAAAAAAGGAATGGATAATAATATAAATGTTAAATTTAAAATAATACTATTCAAAGTAAATAAATTAGCCCGAGGATTAAATTCATATTTCATAACTGTGCGTCCAATTATTAAAATACTTGCCAAAATAATAGCTAAAATAGTGGAATATTTTTTTATTCGTTTTGAATTATTATCATTAAAATTCTTAAATAAAATGATTAAACCCACAAAAGCAATTAAGTAAATAAATTTATAGCCATTATAATTGTCATACATATCTAGCTGATATAATAAAGATGCATAACTAATAAAAGCTAAAAAATATGGATTCTTAATAAATGATTTTATTTTAGACATAATTAACCTTCTTTCTTAAAATTTTAAATAAAATACTTCGTAAATAATCTAATGATTTATTCTTTATTAATATAATAAAACTTATAATATTAGGAATTACTAAACATAATAGACCTGCCACTAATAAATTTAAATATTTATTAGAAATAATAATATATTTAAAGAAAAGTCTTAAAATAATAAAGTTTATTATTACAATTAGTATAAATTTTAAATGTTTTCCTAATAAATTTTTAAAGTTTAATTCAAAATGTTTAGCAATTTGGTAAGTAATTATAATTGTACTTATGATTGATGAAATAAAAGTCATTAATAATATACCAGGTAATTTAAATATAAACGATAATATTAAAGAACCTAACACATTTAAAATAGCTTCAATCGTATATGGTAAAACTAATGATTTAAAATTACCACTATTTTTTAAATAATAAATCATTGGTTGTCTAATAATAATTAAATAAAAATTAATTGCCATTAAAAATAAACAAATATTAGGAAGTAAATATTTACTACCTAACCATATTTTAACAAATGGTTCCATTATAATATAAATTGATGTTGCAACAAAACTTCCTAAAAAGAAAGATAAATAAAATAAATTAATAAATATTTCTTTAATTTTTTCTTTCTTTCCCTCAGCAATTAAATTACCAATACTTGCCCCAAGCCCATTATATATAATCGTAATAATATGATTTAATTCATTAATAATTAAACGATAATTTGCATATAAGCCAGCAATGGTAATATTAATAGTTGAAGAAATTATAATATTATCAGTAAAAGAAATTAAAGCATTTAATAATTGAATAATGGCTAAACTTTTAACAGAATTTAAAATATTTTTTTCTAATTCTTTATCTTCTTTAGCATCTTTAATTGTTATTTCTGGATATTCTTTAATACTTCTTAGATAAATAAATAAATTATTTATAAAGGTAACAATAATATTAACTATTAAAAAGATAACAAAGTTACGGTATAAAACCAATACTACTATTTGCAGGATATGTTTAATAAGTTTCATTAAAAAGTCAATAATAGTGTTAACATATTCTTTTTGGTTAGCATAAAATAAACATCTTTTATAAGAAAAGAAATAACTAATAGTTGAGTTAAAAGCAAATAAGACAAAGATTACTCTAATATAATTATTTGCAAGTGATGAATCTTTAACTAAATAAGGAATAAATGTTGTGACTAATAAAGATAAAATAAAAATTAAACTGCCTATAATATGATAACATTTACGGAAAAATAACATTATGGATTTAATCTTTTCGGTATCATTATCAATAATTGGCTTATAAAGATTAAAACTTATCGCGGTGCTTAAACCAAGTTCAGTTATTGATAATATAGATATAATATCCGTAAACAAGCCATTTAAGCCATTAAATTCGGCTCCTAAAGTTCCGATTAATATTTTGGTAACTATTAAACCAGCGACGGATAATATTAAAAGTGTTATTATACCAATAACACTATTTTTGGTGGAATTCTTTAATCGCATAATTAAAGTTTATAAACCCTTTGCAAATGACACACATTTTGCGTATCAAAAATTATTTTATCTTTTAATAAATCCATATTATCAATAATTTCTTGATGCTTAACCATAATTATAACAACATCAACATCGTTCAAAAATTCTTTTAAATCGTGATATTGATTAGCAACTAAGTCTTCTTTTATATAAGGGTCATATACCTTTAGAGGAGTTGCCAAATGTTCTTTTTGATGCTCAAGTAATTGAAGGGTTGGGCTTTCCCTATAATCATCAACATTTTCTTTATAAGTTAAACCATATAGTCCTACTCTACTATAATCAGTTATATTATTTTCTTCTAAAATTTCTGAAACTCTTTTTAAAACAAATTCAGGCATTGAATCATTAATATGCATTGCTGTATTAATAAGTTGAGCTATTTGTGGATAATCACCAACTAAAAACCAAGGATCAACAGATATGCAGTGTCCCCCGACCCCAGGACCAGGATTTAAAATATTAACTCTTGGGTGTTTGTTACAAATTCTAATAATTTCATAAACATCCATTCCATCATAACTACATATTTTAGCAAGTTCATTAGCAAAAGCAATATTAATGGCTCTAAAAGTATTTTCAACGACTTTGGTCATTTCAGCACTTTTAATATCAGTTACAACAACTTCTCCATCGGTAGTTTTACCATATATTTCCGCAACTTTTTTTCCTACTTCTAAATCATCGGCCCCAATTGTTCTGGAATTATGCTTTAATTCATAAATCATATTCCCCGGAATAATTCGCTCAGGGGCGTGAACTAAATTAACTTTTTTATTAATAATAGGTTTTATTTCTTTTTCTATTGTACCAGGAGAAACAGTTGATTCAATAATAATTGTGGCCCCATCTTCACAAACTTTTAAAACATCTTTAACGGCATTAATAACATAGGTGGCATCAATTTTTTTAGAAACCTTATCATATGGAGTTGGCACTGAAATAATGTAATAATCAACTTTTTGATATTCACTCGTAAATGTAATATTACCGGTATCAACAGCATTCTTAAATAATTCTTCTAATCCTTCTTCTTTAAAAGTTACTATTCCTTCATTTAATTTTTCAATAATTTTAGTATTATAATCTGTTCCAATTACTTGGAAACCAGCATTGGCCATCGTAAGTGATGTTGGAAGACCTATATACCCTAGACCAATGACATTTATTTTCATATTTACTACCTTCTTTCTTTCTTATTTTACCATATATTTATAATTTTTTAAATTATATTTCTTTTTTACTAAAGAGTATTAAAAATAAAAATTTAACTAATTTTAATTGTCTAAAAATTCTTTTAGGTTCTTTTATTAAACGATAAAGCCATTCTAATCCAGCTTTTTGCATCCATAATGGTGCCCTTTTAATATTACCACTTATAACATCAAAGGAACCACCAACTCCTTGAAAAATAGTTGCACTCATTTTATCTTTATAATCATTTATCCAGTTTTCTTGTTTAGGAGATCCAAGGGCTACAAAAACAATATCAGCTTGGCTCTTGTTAATTTCTTTAATAATCTTTTCATTATCTTTTTCATAACCATTGATATAACCTACAATATTTATTTTAGGATACTTTTCTTCTAATTTAACTTTGGCCTCTTTAATAGTTTCCTCTCTGGCTCCATAAAGAAATACTTTATACCCCTTTTCATTAGCTAGATTACATAACATATCCATACAATCAATTCCCGTTATTCTTGATTTAATTTGCCCCTTTTTTATTTTAGAAGCATATATTATACCTACTCCATCAGGTATTTGATAAGTAGCTTTATTTAGTAATTCTTTTAATTTTTCATCTTTTCTAGCTTTTAAAATTTTCTCTGGATTAATAGCAACGATAAATGATTTTTGATGATTTAAAATATCTTTTTCAACATTATTCTTTAATTCTTCATAACTAGTTACAGATACATTTACTCCTAAAATTTTTTCTTTTTTCATTTTTTACACCATCTTTTCTAAAAATAGCCATTATTTTTTAAATTATTTAAAGTTTGACTATCAAAAGTATCTTTAAATTTATTAAATAAAATATTAATATAATTGTCTATTTCTTTTTTATTTATTCCTACTTTATGAAGATTTTCTTTTAAATCAATTAAATTGTTAACTATTTGATAATTTTTTATTGTACCTCCATAATTTAATTCATTAGTTACATAAGAATGAATATCTTTATCACCAATTAACCATTTATTATTAGTAAGTTCATTTAATAATTGATTAATAATATTTTTTATATTAGTTATTTTATTTTTATTATAATACTCCAATAAAATATTTAAAATACCAATTTGATTATCAAAAGTTGTTTCAACTGAATTAAAAATTATACCCCGATCAGTAGTTAAATAATTTTTCTTATTATATTCATCTTTTATAATGTTACTAAACTTTTCATAAACATTAAAATCATTATACAAATCTAAATTTTTAAAAATATTATGATTATAATTTAAATCAATATTGATATCATTATGGCTAACATTACTGTTATTAATTATTTCAAAATCTTTATAGAAAAAATTATTATAATTATTTGTATAATTATATAAAGTCATTAAATAATTAGCAATTAATATATTATTAAAACTTTCTTCATATTTCAAATCAATATTTTCAAAATCTCTTATATAATAATTACTTATATTATTATATATACCATTATAAGATAGCCAAGGAATTAATTCATCTTGTTTAATTAATTTATCTTTAGAAATTATTACATAAGTATCCACCGAAGTATTAGATTTTATATTAAAACTTTTTTTAACTTTATTATTTATTTCACTATAATCTTGTTGTTCTATTAAAAGATTTTTAACGATATTTTTATTAAATTGTTTAACATCATCATTAATATTATTATAATGATAAGAATCTGAAATAATGATATTTTTGTCACCAGATAGCACCAAATTATTAACCCCTTTTTGATAATTGTCATAATTTTCATTAAATTCAATATTAACTAAAACGTTTTTATCTAAATCATTACTAAAAGTTAAAAACATAATTTTATTATCTTTATCAATAGTTCTTTTAACAACAACTATTTTAAAATGACTATAATCATTAACACTATAATAATATAGTTCGTCTTTAATGCCATTATATTTAATCGTTTCATTTTCAACTAAATTTATATCATTTTCAAAATAAATATCATTATCAATTTTAATATTAATAATTTTACTTTCCATTGGTAAAACTAAATAAGAAATAGTAAATATAACATATAAAGAACTGATTGCTACTAGAACGATGCCTCCTGTTCGATAATTTTTTAATAAATTATATTTCTTTATTAAGTAAACCATTGTTAAAGCAAGAAAAGTACTAACTGCTGGAGCTCCAAGAGTATGTCCCGCGGTAAGAGCAATCAATAAGGCAATTAAAAAACCTAAATAAGTTGCACATAATTGATCATCCATAATATTCTCTTTGAATTTTTTTAAAAATCTAATTAAAACACTTATAGCAATTATAATAAGATATAAAGACAAGACTAATGTACCTACTATACCATAATTTACTAAAATATCTACAAAATCTAATTCTACTAATTTTCCTACATTATTTTTTACCTCACCATATAAAGAAAGGCCAATAATCTTTTTAGTAAGTGATGAATTTTTATATGCATTTAAATTTTTAGCCATATAAATATTACGACTACTAAAAATAATATTAAGTAATTTATTATCTATTTCTTTTAAATCATTTTTATTATAAGAAATAGGAAAATTGATTAAATAATCATTTTTATATAGTTCATCACTATTATAAAAATTGACATTAGTTGGATTATTGAGAGTACTTTCAAAATTGTTTACATCATAAATATTACCTTGATAATGCATATTAAAAATCAAATAAGAATGATTATAAATAAAAAGTGAAAAGAAAATTAAACAAATATTTATAATAATATTTTTAATATTATTTTTACTTATAATCTGTCTTATTATAGAAATTATTAAAACTCCTAAAAGAGTAATAGCAAGGCCAATAACTGGTGTCTTTGTTCCCAGTATAAAAGTAGTAATTATAAATAAAATTCCCAATAAAATACTAAAAATTTTACTTTCTTTTTTTTGAAGATTAAAAATAACAAAAGGAGTTAAAATAGCTAAAATAGTTCCTACTTCATTTGGAGCATAAAATAATCCTGTAAATCCTTTTTTACCATAATCATAACTGCTATAACTAATACCAAAGATAGTTGGAATAATAAGATAAATAATATAAATCCAAGCTAATTTGAGCATTATTTCATTAATTTTTAAGTCTTTATTATCATAATAATTAACTAAACAAATTGTCGTAACTGGTAAATAAATAAATTTAATTAAAGAAGATATTTCTTTAAAGATATTCGAAAAACCATTTGTTAAATAAAAATTGACGCAAAACACCATTGAAAAACAAAATATTAAAAAAAGCAAACAAAAAGAACTATTTTTATATTTACTATCATTTTTAAATAAAAAGATAAAAAGAATTATTGCTAAAAACAAACCTCTGTATAATAATGACAAACTAATACCAGTTATGGTATTAAATACATCTATTAAAGGCATAAATAAAATTAATAACTCTATAATATCAATTTTCTTTAGTTTTCCCAACATCTTTCGTCACACCTACTTATTTAGTATATCAAAAACTTTTGTAATAGTAAAAGAAAATAAGTCGTTTTAACTTATTTTTTAACATCTTTTTTTAATATTGATAATTCTTGTACTAATTTTTTATTAATTTCTTGTAAATTAGAAAT
>CANRDM010000040.1 GCA_947629365.1 uncultured Bacilli bacterium | reverse complement strand
GGTCGGAAGGTACGTCGAGTTGACTTTCGGGGCACAAATGCAAATATTGATCCCCAAACGGTGAAAGATAAAAGTCTAGAAGGCGCAAATTTTGAAGGCATTGATATGAGTGGAAAATGCTTTGATGGATGCATAATTTGCTATGCCGATTTAAGTTATACAAATGCCATTATTAATCCCCAAACGATTGTGGGAAAAAACTTAGCATATACAGGATGCAGTGGGCTTGATTTATCCCAAGCTGATTTTACTGATGTACTAGTAAAAGGAGCATATTTTAAAAATGCCAAATTAAACTTAGATCCTCAAACTGTTGCGGGAAAAGATTTGGAACTTACAATTTTAGAAAATGTTGATATGAGTGGAAAAAAATTCGATGGTTGTAATCTTTCTTGGTGCAATTTAACAAACACAAATGCCGTTTTAGATTTACGTTCCATAAATATTGATGCATTATGTGGAAGTAAATTAATTGGAACCACTCTTTTAGTCGAAGAGGGATTTAATAAAGAATCGTTAAAAAGAAGAAATGTTACAATCGGAAAAATTAAATTTAATGATTTTACATTAATAAGAAAAAGAATTAAATCTGTCTTTAACCAATTAAATTAGCAATGAAAAAATAAAAGTTTAATCAAAAAAAGTGTTAAGAATTATTGTTTTTTAACACTTTTTTGTTTCTAATATACTTATTCTTTCATTAAAGTTATCACTTTGACAAATATATGAGCCACTTACAATTATATCTATCGGATAATCTTTTAAATATTTAATCGTTTCTTCATTAATTCCCCCATCAATGCCAATTAAGAATTTATCTTTTAAATATTCAACTTTATCTAAAACAGAAGGCATAAACTCTTGACCTCCTGCCCCTGGATAAACACTCATTATTAAAATATAATCTATTTTATCTATATATCTATCTATAATATGTTCACTTTCATCTGGATTAATCGCCACCCCAACTTTAATACCACTTTTTTTAATATAATCTAAAGTCTCTTCAATATTTGGGGTGCCATCTAGATGAATAGTTATAATATAAGGGTTTAATTTAACTAATTCTTTAATATAGACTAATGGATTTTTAACCATTAAATGAATATCTAATGGTTTATGAGTATCATTTAGAAGTTGGCATATATCAGCAATTTCAAAATTCTTATTTGGGACATATTCTCCATCCATTAAGTCAACGTGAATTAAGGAAGCATTACTATTATCAATTAATTTAATTGTTTCTTCCCGACTATATTTACTTTTTAAAAAACTAACTGAAATCATTACTACTCCTTTATAAACTTAAGATAATTATCATATCTTGATTTTAATATTTCCCCACTATTTACTCTTTCTAAAACTTGACAACCCATTTCTTTTTCGTGAGAACAATTTTTAAATTTACATTCTAAATTACGAAATTCAATAAAACTATTACTTATTTCTTCTTTAGAATAATTATTTATCATAATGGCAGAAAATCCTGGGGTATCAACAATATAAAAGTTTTTTATTTTAAATAATTCCACTATCCTTGTTGTATGTTTGCCTCTTCCTAGACTTGTTGATATCTCATCAGTGGCTAAATGCAA
Organism: uncultured Bacilli bacterium; assembly: GCA_947629365.1. GTDB lineage: Bacteria > Bacillota_I > Bacilli_A > RF39 > UBA660 > SIG200. The sequence continues at coordinate 8,928 of CANRDM010000040.1, read as the reverse complement.
ATGTTTATCAAACTTATTGATTAAAGTACTTTTTCCAGCACCCGTTTGACCACAAACGGTTACAACTTTTCCAATTAACGCTCTTTTTAATTTAGTTATTTGTTTATTAGTAAAAACTTTAAGACCAATTTTTTGATAATATTTAATTAAAACTTTTAAATCTTTTAATTCTCTTTTATTAATTAAATCTAATTTAGTTAAAACGATAATTGGTTCAATTTTATTAATAGTAACTATACTTATTAACTTATCTAAAAGAGTTAAATTTATTAAAGGCTCTTTCACACTTGTGACAATAAGAGCAATATCAATATTACTTACTAATGGCCGCTCTAAGAAATTTTTTCTTTGTTCAATGCTTTCGATAACTTTTTCAGCTAAATTTATTTTAACATAATCCCCCACCACTGGTTTTAAATTAACATTACGAAATTTACCTCTGGCTTTGCATTCAACGATAATTCCATTAACATTAACAAAAAAGGTATCACTAATAATTTTAATAATTAAACCATTATCTAGCATAATCCATCAGTACATTCATCTTCTTCTGGTGGTGTAACATCAGGTTCTTCTTCACTTGCACTTACATAAACCCAAATTTTAAATGTTGCTCCCGTTGCTACTGTATCTCCCGCAGGACGACTTTGACGATAAATAGTGCCATCTAAATTTTCCGTACTTTCCGTTCTAACTATTTCTAAGTTAATTTTATTACTGGCACAGAAATCTTCAACATCACTAATTGTAAAACTACCATCAGTAAAATCAGGATATGTAACACCAACAATGGCATAATATAAAGTTATACTAGAACCTTTTTTAAGACTTTCTCCTTCTTTGACTGATTGTCTTACAATTTGATTTTCTTTAAATTTACTATCATCATCAACTATTTCACTTTCAATATTAACAGTTAAACCTCTTGCTTCAAGTGATCCTTTTACTTCTCGATAATCTTTACCAGTATAATCTTCTAAAATTATAGTTTCATCACCTGTTGAAATATAAAGCTTAACTTCAGCCCCCTTCTTTTTCTTAGTACCAGCATAAGGAGATGTTCTAACTACTCTTCCTACTTCGATATCTTTTGATGAAATTCCTTCTTGTTCACTAGCAATCGTAAAACCAGCATCTTGTAAAATACTAATTGCCTCTGTTACTGATTTATTAGATACATCAGGAACAATTTTATCAGCCGTAGTACTAAACAACATAATTATTGCAAAAACAAGAGTAACGACAATAACTAAGCCAGTAAAAATAGAGGCTAATTTTATTAATGTTTTATTTTGTTTTTTCACTTCATCACTCACTTCTTTACTAGTAATCTTTTTAGCAATTACTTCTTCTTTAGTATCGGTATTTTTACTTTCTTTATTCTTTTTAACATCATCTTTTACTTGTTTAATTACTTTTGTATCATCAGTTACTTCCGGATATTTTAATTTAATTTTTTCTTCATCTTTTCTAATTGGATCTAAGCAAGTAGCTAAATCTTCGTGCATTTCTCTTGCATCATTATAACGGTTCTTTGGATTTTTAGCGGTAGCTTTAATAATAATATTTTCAACACTTTGGGGAATATTAGGTAGTTCATCTCTAATACTTGGAAGTGGTTCTTTTAAATGTTTTAGTGCTATCTCTACTGCATTTTCACCTTTAAAAGGTAATTTACCCGTAAGCAGTTCATAAAATAAAATCCCAATTGAGTATATATCACTCTGTAAAGTTGCCCCCTTACCACTAGCTTGTTCTGGCGGTAGATAATGAACACTACCCATTACAGAGTTAGTTTGGGTAAGTTGGGTTGAATTCATTGCCATTGCAATCCCAAAATCTGTTATCTTAACTAAACCATTTTCTAAAATCATTATATTTTGTGGTTTAATATCTCTATGAATAATATAAGAATCGTGAGCAACCGATAAACCTTCTGTTATTTGCATAACAATATCAACAGCTTCAGAAACTGTTAATTTACCTCTTTTTTTAATTAATTGTTTTAAATGCTTTCCTTCAATATATTCCATTACAATATAGTATTCACCATTATCTTCCCCAACATCATAAACCTCAACAATATTAGGATTTGATAAACTGGAAGCCGCTAAAGCTTCTCTTTGAAAACGACGTACAAACTTCTCATCATTAGCTAAATCGCCTCTTAAAACTTTAACTGCCACATTACGATCAAGAATAGTATCATAGGCAAGATAGACATTAGCCATTCCACCTTCACCAATACTTTTTATTACTTGATATCGATCACTAATTTTTTGCCCTTTCATTACCATACTAATCACCAACCTTAGTTAAATAAGCAATAGAAATATTATCCGTCCCACCCCTGGCATTGCATTTTCTAATTAATTGTTCTATTTTTTCATCTTCTTCAAGTTCATCATCATTTAAAACTTTTTCAATTTGTTCTTGGGTAAGCATATTGGTAAGCCCATCACTACATAACATAACGGCATCAATTTCTTCCATATCAATAACTTCAAAAATATCTGCTTCAGCTTTTTCCGCTGCTCCCAAAGCTCGCATTAAAACATTTTTCTTAGGATGGGTCATTGCTTCATCTTGAGTTAAGTTACCAGCATCAACAAGTAAATTAACTAAAGTATGATCCTTAGTTACTTTATGAATCTTTCCTTTTTTCATTACAAATCCTGATGAATCACCAATATTACCAAAAATTAAATAAGATTTAGTATACAGTGCCACGACAACAGTTGTTCCTAACCCTTTAGAATCTTCATTTTCTTCTCCATAAGTTAAAATTAAACTATTTATTTCATTAATATTATCATTTAACCAATTTATAGCATCAAGTTTACTACCCATACTAGGAGTCTCATTAAATCTTTTACCTAAATGTGATACCACAATACTTGAGGCAACTTCCCCTTTTCTGTGTCCTCCCATACCATCAGCCACAACTAATAAATATTCATCACTTGCATTTTTTAAAATTGTTACACTATCTTCATTATGACTTCTAACTCTTCCTGAATCAGTCATATAATATGCTTTCATAAATTACACCTCTTTACTTCTTAGTTGTCCACATGCTCCACTAATACTACCACCAAATTCTCTTCTTACTGTAGTGTTTATGCCACATTTTAATAATATATTCTTGAACTCATTTATTCTTTTACTTTTTTTAAATCCTAAATTATTTGTTTCATTATAAGGAATTAAATTAACATAAACATTCATTCCTTTTAAAATATTAGCTAATTCATAAGCATTATCATCACTATCATTAACCATATTAATCATAACATATTCAATAGTAACTCGTCTATTATTTTTTTCTAAATACTCTTTGATTGCGGCAAGTGTTTGACTTATATTATACACTTTATTAATAGGCATTATCTTATTTCTTATTTCATCATTCGGAGCGTGCAAAGAAAGAGCTAAATTAACTTGTAAATTAAGATTAGCAAATTCTAAAATTTTAGGCACAATTCCACAGGTCGATACAGTAATATGTCTGGCTCCTAAAGCTAAACCCTTTGGTTCATTAATTATTTTAATAAAATCGACTACATTATCATAATTATCAAAAGGTTCACCAATTCCCATAACAACAACCCGGTCAATTCTAATTTTTTCTTGATCTTCAATTAATATTATTTGTTCAACCATTTCATATGCTTCTAAGTTTCTTACTTTTTTAAGTCTTCCACTTTCACAAAACTTACAGCCCATATTACAGCCAACTTCACTAGAGACACATAATGAATAGCCATAATCGTGATGCATTAAAACTCCTTCAACATAATTGCCATCTAAAAGTTCAAATAAATATTTTTTAACATCTATTCCTTCTTCAAATTTTTTTATTTTAATCATTTCCGTAGTAAAAACACTTTTCAATTTTTCTCTTATATCAATTTTTATATTTGTAAAATCATCTATATTATATATTCGATGATGATATAACCATTCAAAAACTTGAGAAGCTTTATATTTTTTCTCATTAATACTAATAAAATATTCTTCTAAATCATTAAGTTTTAAACCAAATAAATTCTTCATATCTCTATTTTACTATAAATATTCTTATTTGTAACTATTTTATTAAATAAAAAAGAAAAAGGCCAAGGCCTCTTTTTAAGACTATTACTAAGTCTTCAGTGGTATGTTTTAATGTCTTTAACATCTGACTAAAAAGAATATAATTAAACTTTTTTTCAAAAGTTTAACAAATTAAGTATAACATATAGAATTATTACTTGCAAGAAAAATGTCTGAATTTATACACAATTTTATCAACATTTTTCGTAAACATTTATAATACAGACAAAGGATGGACATAAATGGAACGTATAAAGAAAATTAGAGAAGAAAAAAATCTAAGCCAAAAAGACCTTGCCATACTACTTCATATCGATCGCTCAACCTATTCATCTTACGAAACAATGCGTGATATGATGCCTCTTAAATATATAAATACTATATGTAATTACTTTAATATGTCCATTGATTACTGTTTTTCTCTTACAGATATTTTTGAATATAAAAATAGTAGAAAAGAAACTAGTAGACAATTATTTAGAATTCGCATTAAAGAATTAAGAAAAAAATATAATCTAACTCAAAATGATATAGCTAAAATATTAAATATTAATCGGAGTACTTGGACTGGTTATGAAAGTGGTAAATATCGTATCCCAACACTATATTTGTATGATATTGCTAAAAGATTTAATACATCAATGGATTATCTTTTAGGTAAAGTTGATCAAAATTACCTTTAGTGTATTACACAAAACTTCTCTTTAACTCATAAAATACTATGATTGAAAGGAAGGTATAATGACTAAAGGAATTTTAACAGCAAGAGAACAAGAAGTTTTTGAATTACTCGTCCTTAATAAAACTACAAAGGAGATTGCTGTGTTTTTAGGTATAAGTGAAAAAACCGTCAGAAATCACATATCTAATACAATGCAAAAATTAGGGGTTAAATCAAGAGCTCAAGCTGTTGTTGAATTATTAAAATTAGGTGAATTAAAAATCTAGGGAAATGAATAAACATTTCCTTTTTTAATATAATTAATTAAGGTGATGAAATGCTCAAACGCTTGGCTTTTAAAAAAATGATGATTATTTCTTTATCATTTCTCTTTTTACTAATAATTTATTTTTTTCCAAGAAATGATAAATTAAATATAGATACAACTTTAACTTATAATGATTTAGAAACAATACCTATATATTTAGTTGACAATAATAATTTAGTATCGCGCTTTGAAGTTATTAAAAAAGGTAAAAATTCTTTAGAGTTAGTTGATGAAGTAATTAGTAATTTAACCATTGATAGTGAAAATAATTATATTCCCAATAATTTTAAAAAAGTTATTCCTGAAAAAACTAAAATAATATCTAAAGATTTAAATGATGGCTTACTTAAAATTAATTTTACTAAAGAATTATTACAAGTTAGTAAGGAAAACGAAGAAAAAATGATCGAGGCTATAATATATTCTTTAACAGAAATAAAAGATATTAAAAAGGTAATGATCTTTGTTGAAGGTGAACTTTTAAAAGAATTACCAAATAGTAAAAAAATTCTTCCTAATACTCTCGATCGAAGTTTAGGAATAAATAAAGTATATGACTTAAATAGTATGAAAGATATTTCTAAAGTTACTACTTACTATGTTAGTAAAGCTGATGGCTATAATTATTATACCCCTGTAACCACAATAACTAATACAAAGAAAGAAAAAGTTGAAGTAATTATTGAAAAACTAAAATCATCACCAACTTTTAATACTAATTTAGTCAGCTATTTAGAAGCTTCAACTAAATTACAAAAATATGAAATATTAGAAAATTCCATTAATTTAAGTTTTAATAATGCTGTTTTAAGTCTAGATGATAATAGTATTATTGAAGAAGTTAAATATGCAATTGCTTTATCAATTAGAGATACTTATGACATTTATGAAACCATTTTTTATGTTGATGATAACTTAATTGATGCTTTTTTTATCTAAAAAAGGTATTTTTATGCTTATAATGGCGATACTATACTTGAAAATATTAAAATTATGTTATATAATTTAAATGTTTTAAAGAGCTGTCCCCGTAGCTCAGCTGGATAGAGCAATCGCCTTCTAAGCGATCGGTCAGGCGTTCGAATCGCCTCGGAGACACCATTTAAAAATTACTTAGGTTTTATCCTAAGTTTTTTATTTTAATTCGTTAATTATTTACTAATAAAAATTATGCTATAATTTATTTAAATAATTTACATTATTAGATAGATTGGATGGTAAAATGGAAATAAGTAAAATTAAAAAGGCTCTTACTTATCAAAAAAATATGAATTTAAAAGGAAATCTTTATCATAAAACACAATTAGATTTTGCTTATAGTTCTAATTATATCGAAGGATCAACTATTACACCAGATGAAACTGCTAGTATTTATGATACGGGCACTATTTTAGCAACTAGTGATAAAGTTATTGTTTTAAAAGACGCGACTGAAATAAAAAATCACTTTACTCTATTTAAATATATGCTTGATACAATTGATGATAAAATTACCGAAGATATGATAAAAAAATTTCATTTTATATTAAAGGATGGTACATTAAATGATAGTGAAAAAGAATGGTTTAATGTTGGTGAATATAAAAGTAAAAAAAATTTTGTTGGCAATATTACTACATCACTTCCTAAAGATGTTTGTAAGGATATGAAGAATTTATTTGACTGGTATAATAAAATTTCTCATAAGAGTCTTGAAGATATAATAGAGTTTCACGTTCGTTTTGAGCGTATTCATCCTTTTCAAGACGGAAATGGTCGAATTGGCAGAATGATTATGTTTAGAGAATGTTTATTTAATAATATAATGCCATTTTTTATTGAAGATAGAAATAAAGATTTTTATATAAGAGGTATTAAAGAATATCAACTAAATGGGAATAAAGGTTATTTAATAGACACCTGTTTAAATAGTCAAGATAATTATGAAAAGATGGCTAAATATTTTTTAGAAGATGATAATTAATTATTTTATTTATGACCAAGTTCTGCTATAATAAAGCCTTAAGGAGACAACGTTATGCTAACAGAACAATATGAAAAATTAAACAGAGAAAATAGTACTAGTTTATTAGATAGATATTTTAATACCAAAACTTTGCAAAGACTTAAAGGACGAGGAATGTTTTGTGGAATGGATTTTGTTAATATTCCTAAGTTAAAACCAATTGAATATTATTCCCGTTTTGATCATTCTAAATGCGTTGCCTATACAGCTTATAAGTTATCTGATGATTTAAAAGTGGCTTTAACCGGAGCATTTCACGATGTTGGAACTCTTTCATTTTCTCACGTTAATTCTTTTAAAAAGGGAGATGCCCAAACTCAAGAAAATGATGAACTTGATATTAAAAAAATTTTAATGCAAGATGATGAATTATTAACCTATTTAAATGAAGATGGAATTTTAATTGATGATGTTATAGACCCTGCTAAATACAATATAATTGATAAACCGATTCCTACTCTATGTTTAGATCGCTTAGATGGAATTCTTACAACCTGCCTAATTTGGCAACATACCCATACTTTTGAAGAAATTGAGGGTCTTTATTATATGGTAGGTTATTTAGAAAATTTAAAAGGCATAAGTATCGATACTTCCAGTGAAAGATGTTTAAAATTTAATGGCGAATTAGTAATTAGTGAAGCATTGGAAGGGCCTTTTTACGAAGATTTTTTCAAAGCAATTAATGTTTATAGCAAGATTCTTCTATCAAAAGAAAGTCGTTTTATGATGGAAGTTTTGGGAATGACTTTAAATTATTATGAAGATATAGGTATTATTTGCTCAGATGATTTATTTAACTTAAGTGAAGATGAAATTATTGCCAAAATATTAGATAGTAAATATGCTGATGTTTATAAAGATATTACTACTTTTGATCAAGTATATTATGATAAATCTAATAATGATTTATTAAGTATTATATCGCATCCCAAAATAAGACAAGCTAATCCTTTATGCTTATCTTACAATTATTTAAGTGAAATCGATGGTGTTTCTGGAGAATTTTATCAAGAATTAAATCCTTTAAGGGAAGATATTAATGATACTTATAAACCGATTTCAGGTAATTTAAGTAATAATACGAAAAGAATTTTAGCAAAATATAAAAGACATAATTAAAAATTTATCTTACTAAACAATTTAAAGTTTAGTATTTTTCTTTATTATGTTATAATTTTTATAAGGAGAATGATTGATGAGATTAAAAAAGGGTGTTAAAAAAATTATCGTTATTGTTGTCGTAGTTATTTTAGTTCTAAGTTTAGGTATCTACTCTTTCATTAAAATTAAAGATAAAATGGCTTATGAAAAAACTTATGAATATAAGCTTACTACAGTTGGTTATGATTTAGATACTTCTTCATATTTAGCTAAAACTTATAAAGATAAGGAATTAGAATATATTTTAAAGCAAGAAAAAGATGATATCTACTCGACGATATCTAAAGAAAAATATTTTATTTATGATAAGTTTTATGATTATATAGAATATTATCAAAATAATAAAGATAAAAGTTTAACTAGTATAGTGGAAATTGTTAATACTAATACTAATAAAGAATATTATACTGATACTTTAGAAACCGATTTATCAAAAGGAAATTTAATATTAGTTAATAAATACTATTATTTACCTGAAGATTATGTTCCTGAAGATTTAGTAACGATCTCTCTTGATTATGCATATGGTGAATTAGGTAGTCAAAAAATGACTAAAGAAGCTTATGAGGCTTTCTTAAATCTTTGGAAAGAATCTCATAATAATGGTTATTATTTAATGGTTAATTCATCATATAGAACTAATGAAGAACAAGAAGAAACTTATAATGATTATGC
>CANRDM010000039.1 GCA_947629365.1 uncultured Bacilli bacterium | reverse complement strand
ACTACTTTAGCTTTAGAAGACTTTACTAATTCATTAACTAAATCAGTTGTTCCTTCACTACTTAATTTTAAAATGGTTGTATATTTAGAATTTTTAAATTTATTTTTAATATCAGCAAGAGCACTCTTACTACCAGAAGATTCAATATCTTTTAAACAAACGACGGTAAAACCATAATTTTCTAAATATTTTAAACTAGGATTTAAAATAACTAAAGTATTATTATCTAAATTTTTAGCTTCTTTAGAAATACTTCTAAGTTCCGCATCCATCCACGATAATTTAATATATAATTCATTATAAAACTTATCAATATCTTCTTCAATAACACTATTATCTAGATATTCTTTTAAAGCATTCTTAACATTTTTTAACATATTGATATAGTTATTTGGAGCTAACCACAATTCGCGAAAATCATTAGTGACTTCCAAACTATAATTATCTTCATAAGTTGCATCAATAACTAACATATTCTTATTTTTAAGAGCAAAAGTTTTAGCAATATCTTTTTCATTACCATAGCCTAAATGAATAAATAAATCACCCTTAGAATACTCATCAATTTGTTTATCCGTAAGCGTATAATTATTTAAATCAACACCATTTGGGTAAATACTATTTATCACACTATGATCTCCATATAAATATTCTGTTATATATTTTAAAGGATACACCGTTGTATATATTGTAGCATTTTCTAAATTATCTGTCTTAAATGAACAACTACAAGTAATACTAATTACTAATAATAGAATACTTAATTTTAATAACTTCATTTTATCAAATCCTTCTTTAATAATTTTACTATAATAATTTCTTTTTATCAATATAAGAAATTTCTAAGAAAAGAAGTGCTAAAGATAATAAAGCCCCACCAATAATATCACTAGCAAAGTGAGCTCCTAAATAAATACGACTAAGAGCTACTAAAGTAGCTATTAAAACTAAAAGTGTACTTATTAAAATCTTTTGATTCTTACTTAAATTACTTTTAATTACCATATATAAAAGAATTCCATATAAGGATACCGAAGCCATTGTATGCCCACTAGGAAAGCTAAATGACTTCTCTACTACTAGGGCTAAAACTTTTGGCCTTTCTCTTCTAATTATTAATTTAACAACATTATTAAAAACTGTCGAAATAATTATAACTGCGGCCACAATAAAAGAAGAATTCTTCTCTTTTTTTATAAGAAAAAAGAAAAAGAAAAAAACACTTAATAAGACAATAAATAACGTACTTCCTAAAAAGGTAAATATTTTATTAATAATAGTTAATATATCATTCATTTTAAAAGTTACTATATTATAAATAAAAGTATCAAATCCTTTAGTTTTATCAAAAACAATTAGTATACTTAAAATAATAAATAGTAAAAAACAAGAAAGACTATAGATAATTTTTTTATTCATCATATGCTCCTTTAAAAACAAATTCTCTTTGAACAACTAAATTAATTACCCAAAGAATAGTATCTACTAAAATTTTAATAATGATAACCGGAATATTTAATAAATTATATAGATAAGTTACAAAGCAACCGGAAGTAAACATTATAATAATTACTAACATATAATATTTAATTAAAGTAGGAATACTCATATTCTTAAATATTAAATTAGAATTAATAATATAATTATAAATACTAGAGACTGTTCTTGCCAAAATGGTAGCGGCTAAAATCTTTTGATTAATATTTAAAATGCCAAAGATGCTACAAAATAAGATAATATCTAAAAGAAATGAACTAAAAGAAGAAACAAAATATTTTAAAAATAATTTATATATTAAAATGGAATCTTTTAAAGGATTAAAATGACTATTGGCATTACTATTTAAATAAATTGTTTCTATTTCTACTTCTTTTATTTTAATTCCTTCTTCTTTAGTAAAGATTAGCATATTTGTTTCATATTCATATCTTTCTCCCGCTAAGTCCATCATCATACTCATTAGTTTATTAGAAAATCCTCTTAAACCTGTTTGTGTATCACTAATATTTAAACCAATAAATATCTTAAAGATATTGCGCGTAATCTTATTACCAAATTTACTTTTAGAAGGAACATTATCTTGATCAAAATCTCTTACTCCAAGGATTAATTTATCACTATTTTTTAAAACTTCCTTGGCCACTTTTTTAATATCTTTAACACTATGTTGACCATCACTATCCGCTGTCACACAACCTAAAACATTAGGATAGTTATTTAAGATATAGTTAAAAGCATTCTTAATGCCTCTTCCTTTTCCTAGATTAACATAATGTTTTAAAACAATAACATCCATTTTTTCTAAAGAAGCAAAAAAATTATCATAAACACTTTTTGAACCATCATTAACTACTAAAATATTCTTAAATTCTTTCTTTAATTCTTTAATAAATTTAAGCATTACTTCTTCATCGGGATCGAGTGTTGGTACCACTACAAATATATTATCCATTATTTAAGCATCCTTTCCATTATCTTTACTTTTTAACTGCTTCACTTTTAACCCACTTATAACCATTATCATAATAAATAAAATACCATCTATCATTTAAAATATCGACTTTATCTTTATGGCTGACAATCATATTTTTTTCCAAATGTATTTCCACACTAAAGGCTAAATCATTATAAATAGTAAAATTACTTAATGTCTCATTAGTAAAGCGAGGATTTTTAAAAGTATGATCACTAACCATTAAAATATCTGGTCCTCTACTAAAAGAATAAGCCCGTTCATATACTAAAGTATCTTCTAATAAATAAGGCATTAAAGTAGATAATCCGTGCCTTTCACCAGCTAGATCATCAGTTAAAAATAAACTATAATTCTCGGCTAAAGCCATTATACCAAAATCTTCTTTTAAGTATTTTCTAGCTTCATCATAAGTATTTACTTTAATAAATTCTTTATTAATAACAATTTCATTACCTTTTAATTTATATGCTACTTCTTTTTTATTTTCATCTAATATTTTAATCTTTGGTTCATAAACTAAATTATCTATATAATAAACATTACTTTTACTAATACTAATAAATTTCGTTAATTCTTCTAAATTAGGTACATCAGATGTCTCTTTAATATAATCATCACTGACTAAATTATCATTAATATATAATTCATAATCTTCTGGTAAAGTAATTTTATATGTATATATACCATTTTCAAAGTAATCTTTAAAATCCACTACTTCCCATTCATTACTAGTAAGTATCCCCATAATTTTATATTTTTTAATACTTTTAAGGGCTACTTTACTTATTAAAATATCATTATTATAAATATCGTAAACGTAAATGCCATCAGTACTTTCTTCATTATTTTCTTTATATTCTAAATTAGCACTTTTATAAATCTTTTTTATGCCATCTGTTATTTTAGCATTATCTTTTTCTAACTTACTTATCGTAAATAAATTTTCATTTATTTTATCACTTAATTTATCTCTTTTAACTAAAAAACTAACATAATTTTCTACTAAGTTTCTTTCATAAATGATTAAACTATGAAATACATAACCTAAAAAGATTAAGACAAGTGATACTATAATAACAGTATATATTATTAAAGACTTTTTATATTTACTCATAATTACCTCTTTTCTACCACAAAGCCATCAGGAAGATTCCAAGATGAATTAGAGTAATAGAAGGTAACTGAAGTCATTTCATATTTTCCATTATAATACATACTAGAAGATGAACCACCATCAATATTTGCAGCATTAACTGCACCATATTCACTCATTATTTCAATTAAATCTTTCGCGGTTGCTCCTAAATGCCCATTTTTACCCCGACCATCAGTAACTAAAATTAGAACCGTTCCATCACTTCTTTGGCCAATGGCAGTCCTTGGGTTAGCCCCACTTCCGCTTCCTTTAGCTTCTCTTTTTTCACCATTTATGATAAGTTTAACAAAATGGTTATTCGCATCACTTGCTTCTTCTTGAAAAGCAATCGCATCTCTTATTTTTTCATTTTTTATAACCGCTTCAACTTCTTTAGCACTTTTACCACTTAAATCAATTATTTTAAGTAAATTATCTTCATTAAAGCCAATTAAATGTAATCCTCTTATTCCACTGGGATTATTATGTTCAATGACTCCCCCTTTAACAACTAAACCTAAAGGACGACCACCTTTATTATTATCAGAGTAATACAAACCACCATTAACGCCTGCAAAAGCATCATTATCATTAACAAGTTTTTCTAATGTGACTCCTTTTTCTTTCCAAGAGCCATCATAAATACTTGCAATTTTTACTCTTGATGGATCATTTACAATAATCATTTTAGCATAATAAGTGCTACCTGTTATTTCAACTAATTCAATCCCATTTTTATTAATTTTATCATCAATTGTTATTAAATCATCATCCATCTCATCTTCAAATGTAGCCATACTATTAGAATTAACTATCTCTTCAACTTGTTTATCATTCATAAGTAAACCAACTACAAACTTTAATTGGCCCGTTTCAAGCATCGTCGTTACAAATAAATTACGAGCGTGGATACTTGGTCCATAGCAAAAAAGTAGGCCCATTCCATAAATGGCAATAACAAGACCACCTAAAAAAATACCAATAAAACTAAAAATTTTGCCAATTATTTTTAATATTTTCAAAGTCTCACTTCCTCTGCTATCAATAAAAATATTATCATAATTATATATATTCTTCAAGATAATTTCTTTCTTTTTAATATCCTTTTATTTTTACAATTTATATGTTCAAAAGCCAACATATATGTTGTTAAAAATGATATTTTATAGAAAGAAAGGTTAGTAGCTTATGTATTATAACGAACGAATCCAATGGGTAAGAGATTGTAAAAATATTACACAAAAAGAAATTGCTGATTATTTAGGTATTAAACAACAACAATACGCTAGATATGAAAAAGGTATTAATATAATGCCTGTTACTTATTTACCAAAAATTTGTACCTTTTTAGGAGTATCAGCTGATTATATCTTAGGATTAAAAGATGACGATGAAAATATATTTACTAAAAAAGAAAAAGCTCAATAACTTAACTATTGAGCTTTTCTTTGACAGTATTATATAATTCATAAAATTTCATTCCAAATGAGGCTTTAAATAATAATGTATCATTTGGTTTTATAGTTTTAAATAAATGATCTAGTAAATCTTCTTTTTGTTTAAATTCATAAACATTATCTTTATTAAAGCCTAATTTAATAACTTCATCTTTAATGTATTTACTATCACTTCCCATAATTATTAAAATGTCAATTTTATTATTATAAACACACTTACCTACTTCTCTATGTAAATATTCTGAGTAATCACCTAACTCTAACATATCACCTAAAATAGCTATTTTGCGTGTATCCTTTAAACTGCCTAAATAACTTAAAGCCGAAGCCATTGAATCAAGGGAGGCATTATAAGCATCATTTATTAAGGTAATATCATTAATCTTTTCTATTTCCATTCTTTTTTTAGTTAATTCGAAATTACTTAAAGCAGCAACGATATCATTAATTGGAACTCCTAAATATCTACCAACGGCAATACCCGCTAAAGAATTTAGGACAAAATGATTACCAGGGACATTTACTTTAACGTTATAAATATTATTATCAATATTAATATCATAAGTACTATTTAATTCATTATTAATAATATTATATGGTTTGTATAAAGATACAGAAGTTAAGCCATAAGTATAAAAATCTATTTTATCTTTATTATTTAAATAAAAAGCATTTAATAAATCATTATCATTATTAATAATTAAAGTTTTTTTGTCCATTCCCTCTAATATTTCTAATTTAGCTTTTAAGATATTTTCTCTTGATCCAAGATTACCAATATGAGAGGTACCAATTGTTGTTATAACCGCCACAGTAGGTTTAGCAATTGCCGTTAAATTTCTAATCTCGCCAAAATGATTCATTCCCATTTCTAAGACTAGACAATCTTCAGCTTTTAAAGATAAGATAGTTAAAGGTAGTCCGATTTCATTATTATAATTACCAAGGGTTTTTAATACTTTATATTTTTTACTTAATACACTAGCAATAATATCTTTAGTACTCGTTTTACCAACACTTCCAGTTATGGCTACTACCGGTATATCATAAAGACTCCTTTTATATTTAGCAAGTTCTTGTAAACATTTTACGGTGTCTTTAACTAAAACAATAAAAGCATTCGGGTATTTATTAATAATATCTTTATTAATATTGGCATCATCATTTAAAATACATCCTAAACATCCTTTTTCTAAAGCTTCTTCATAATAGATATCGCCATCAATTACTTCCCCTTTAATACCAACATAAATACTTCCCTTTGCCATTGTTCTCGTATCTTTAGAAAAGTTAATTAAAGCTTCATCTAAATTACCCTGCATTAATTTACCATTACATATTCTAATTAAATCTTTTAAATATATATTATGCATTATTTACCATCCCTTATCATCTGTAATATTATATTATATAATTTTTGATTTGCTTCTTCTAAGTCACCTTCTACTTTAAAACCTTCTCCAAAAGCTATTTTTAAGTTTTTGGTTCGAAAATGGTACTTTCCTGTTACAGCGACGGGAATAATAGTTGCATTAGAAGCTTTAGCAAAAGATACCGCCCCAAATTTAAAGGGAAGTAAATCTTCATCCGTTTTATTTCTAGTACCTTCTGGAAATATTCCTAATACTAATCCTTTATCTAATACCTCTTTAGCCTTACTTTTAGCATTAGCATCTTTTTTGCTACGATCAACAGGAATACACCCAACCATCTTAAAAAACCAACTAACTTTGGGATTATCAAAATATTCTTTTTTAGCCATATAATGAATTGGTCTTTTGCTTTCTAAGATAGTTAAACATTGATCCATTAGATGAATATGATTAGAACAAATAACGACAGGGCCAGAAGGCAAGTCTAACTTATTTACTCTTTTATAGGGATAATATAATTTAAAAATAATTCCCAAAGGTAATTTTAAAAAATTATACCAAAACATATTATATTCACTATCTTTATAAGATTTAAACATTATGTAAATAATATATATACATAATAATATTAAAATAATATACACTACCATCATTTGCCCTACCTATTTATTAATTCATCTCTTAACGCCCGATAATCTGTTTTAGCCATTTTGGTTTTCGGAAATTCTTTTTTATATATATATTCTCTTGGAATCATATAATGGGCTAAATTCGTCTTGGCATAATCCATTATTTCTTTTTTAACAGTATAAGTTTCTTCAACATTATCTTTTAAAATAATAAAGGCTTTAGCTATTTCTTTTTTATATGGATGAGGTACTCCAACTACACAAACATCTTTAATATATTCATTCTTTTTAAGAACTCTTTCAACATATTCTGGATAAATATTATAACCTGATGAAATAATGATTCTTTTGATTCTTTGAACATAGAAGATTACCCCATCTTCATCTATATAACCTAAATCACCGGTGGCAATATATTTTCTTCCATCACCATAAGTTTTTAATACTTCCTTAGTTGTTTTAGGATCATTTAAATAGCCTTCCATTACTATATCGCTACTAATCCAAATTTCCCCAATCTCTTTTACTTGACATTCTTTGTTAGTATCAGGGTTAATAATTCTTACAATATTACCAGGAAGAGGAATCCCTAAACTACCAGCTTTATTACTACCCTTAGTACCATAAATAGCTGGTCCACAAGTTTCTGTCATTCCGTAGCCTTGAATAATTTTAGCTTTGGAATGATGGCTACTTAAATAATCATTAATAAGATTATTTTTTTCTTCAGTTAGACTATCTCCCCCACAAACTAAACATTTTAAGTAAGATAAATTAGCATTTGCTAAATGTTTATTATTTACTAAGGCTTCAAATAAAGTCGGTACTCCAAGTAAAAAGTTAGGATGGTATTTAACTAATAATTTATCGAATCTTTTAGCATCAAATTGGGGAATGCATATTACTGATGCACCACGACATAAAGGAATAAAGACACCTACAACTAAACCTAAACAATGAAACATTGGAATAACTAATAAAATGGTATCACCAATCCGAACATCAGGAAAGAATACTTTAGCTTGTTCATTAACACCTGTTATACTTCTATTTTTTAAAACAATACTTTTAGGACTACCGGTAGTTCCCCCACTATGTAATATTAAAGCTCTGTCATTAGCACCAACTTTTTCTTTCGTTTCACCTTTATAACTATTACCTAAATTAATAAAATCTTTCCAAAATAAGTAAAAGGAATTTTTACTTGGTAACTCTTCTTTTCTATTTACGGTAATATTATACATTGCATTTAAAAAAAGGGGCATTGAATCAGAAGGACTTGATATTATAACATTAGTAACCTTTGTCAATTTAATAATATTTTTAAATCTTTTATAACATTGATTTAGAGCAATTAATAATTTACTGTTAGTGGAATTTAAATAATCTTTTATTTCCACTTCACTTGATAAGGGATGAATCATTTCCACTACTCCACCAATTTTATTAATAGCAAAAAAAGTTATAATTGCCTCCGGGGTATTAGGTAAGCATATAGTTACGACATCTCCTTTTTTAATACCCATTGCCTTTAGACTTTTGGCACATTTTTCAATGTAATCCCAAAATACTTTATAAGTAATTTTTCTGCCAAAATAATTAATTGCATATTTATTTTTAAATTCCTTACTATGTTTCATCATATAATCATAGATGGATAAGTTAGGAATATTTAATTTTAATTCATCTTTTTGATAATAATGTTCCCATAAAAATTTTTCATCTTTTTGCATTTTTATACCTTCTTTAAAATAATTATACAATAAATTATATGTTAAAACAATGCAAGGTTATTTATAAATACAATGCAAATTGACTATTTGAGAAAAATATGATATAAATTATTTACATTGCCGAATTAGTTCAATGGTAGAACAAAGCCCTCGTAACGCTTAGATGTAAGTTCGATTCTTATATTCGGCACCAGATTGATTGGAAACTCGGACATATTGTTCGAGTTTTAATATTCAATTTATTTATGATATAATTTTAATAGTTTAAATTAATAAGTTTGGCAATTTAGAAAACATACTTGCATATTTTCAAAGGCAAAATAGTTTTAAATTTATAATTGTAATAATATTTATAAGTATTTGTCGGTTTATTATGAGAGAAGGATTAAAGACTACTATGGACTCAAAATATAGTTTAACTTATATAAAACTTAATAAAAACACAGTTGATGTAGCATTTGCTATTCAAAAATCAATATGGTCAGAAGATCCAGACTATAATGATTTATATGACAAAGCAATAAATTCGTTAGATGATAATTGCTTTTTCTTGGTTTATGATAAAGAAAAGCTGATAGGTATTACTGGCGTGGATGTTTTTAGAGAATATCCAGATACAATATGGTTAGATTGGTTTGCAATTTTACCACAATATAGAAAAATGGGATATGGTAAAAAAGTTCTACTTGATACAATAAATTATTGTAAAAGTTTAGGAAGGTATAAAAGTTTTAGAGTTGAAACAATTTATTACGAATGTAGATCAGCTTTATTTTTATATGATAAAATTATGCATTATAAAGAGGATTATACTATAGAAGATACTGAGGATAATAAAACTCAAGCATTAATATACACGTATGTTTTAAATGGAGAATTAGAACCTTGGAATAATAAATATTTAGGTTTAAAAGAATATTATAATAATTTATGATAAAAATATTTTAGCAATTAAAGGAAAAAAGTTAAATAACAAAAATTTCAAAGGTATCAAATTCGACACCTTTGAAAACAAAGCCGGTAGTAATAAATTTAAAATATCGCCTCAAAAATAGATTAAATAATCATACTTCTTCCTTTATGGCACCAGGTTCATAGGAACACTTGATATAGAAAATCAATAAATATATGTAAAATAATAATATTTTATTTAATGAAATATAAAATTATTTAAAAAATAGGTGTCTATCTTTTAATAATACCTTGGATTTTATTTCATTAATCTCACTTTCAGCTTGTCTATCTTCTTTAGACTTAAGAGAATAATCTTCTTGTTGATCATATTTAAAACGACCCGTATCTTTATTAAATTTCATAAGTGGTAGATGTTTTATATACCAATCCATCAAATAATAATTATAAAATCTAATATGTGGCTCTGGATTTGTTGTTGTTATAGCTCTTCTCATAACAGTTTCTACTTTATCAAAGCCAAGTAAAAAAATTAAGAAATCTGAATATAAATTTCTTCTAGCAAACTCATAATTTTCTAGCCACAATTTATATAATTCTAATTGTTCTTTTGTTAGCTTTGATGATTCATAAACATCAATATCTTCTCTTTCACCTGTAAAATTATAATTTTTTTTAAATTCATCAAAATGAGAAGCATAGTAAGACCAACCACTACCATCTTTTACATCTGATAGAAGTTGATAATTTTCACCATTACAATAATTACGAGCAAACCTTTCGTGTTCTCCATAGGTAAATATAATTTCACCTTCTGGACTTATAAATGCCCCTTC
>CANRDM010000038.1 GCA_947629365.1 uncultured Bacilli bacterium | reverse complement strand
GTGACATATATTACATTAGTTTTGAGACATTTTCAAATACTAACACTTAAGACATTATCATATACTAAGCATATAAGAATACTTTAAGATATTTTAGTAATTGACTATGTTGTTAAGCTATGTTAAAATATAGAAGTATTCTTGGTATGGAGTAGTACTCAAGAGGCTGAAGAGGCGCCCCTGCTAAGGGTGTAGGATGGGTAACTGTCGCGAGAGTTCAAATCTCTCCTGCTCCGCCATAAGAAATTTAAAGTTCGAGAAATCGGACTTTTTATATTGCCAAGATAAAATTGGCTTTTTTTTATTTTAATTTTAAGGTATAATTGTTTTATGAGCATTTTAATAGGAAAAATCAAAAGTACAATTTATTATAATGAAGCAAATAGTTATCTAGTTGCGCTTTTTAAAGTATCTAAAGTTATGGATGAGCTTGATAAAAGCTATTTAAAAAAGACAATTACAATTACAGGTAATGTTTTAGATTTAAAATTAGAAACTTTAATGCAATTAGAAGGTAATTTTGTTTATAATGAAAAATTTGGTAATCAATTTCATATTGATAGTTATACTCTTATTACCCCTAAAGAAAACGATGACATTATTGAGTTTTTAAGTAGTTCTTTTATTAAAGGGTGTGGTAAGAAAACGGCGGAAAAAATTGTTTCTGTATATGGGAATAAAAGTCTAGATATTATTAAAGAAAATAAATTTGCTTTAGATAAAATTGAAGGAATAACTGAAAAAGCTAGAGATAGAATATTTGAATCATTAATTAATTACACTAAAAGTTCTGATGTTATTTTAAAATTAAAAAATTTAGGTTTTTCTATTGAAGAAGCTGGAAAGATATATATTAAATTTAAAGATCGAATTAATGATATTTTAGATAATAATATTTATTTATTAAATGAAATAATTGATTTTAAAAGGTTAGATAATATTTTTTTAAATAACAATAATAATGATTTTTATGATAAGAGAAGAGTTAAAGCTTGTATTATTGAAGTGTTAAAACTTTTAGCATCTAACTTAGGGGATATTTATAGTTATGCAAGTGATATCCATACTTATTTAGGTCGTTTATATAAAATAGATATTGCTACCGATTTATTTCAAGAATATTTGGAAGAGTTAGAAAATGAATTATTTATTGTTAGCGAAAATGATCATATTTATTTACAAGAATATTATGAATCAGAAGTTGTTATTGCTGAATTATTAAAGAAAATTGATGATAAAAAATTAACTTCTTATGATTATAATGAGAAAATTATTAATTTAGAAGAGAAGTTAAATATTACTTATAATGAAGATCAAATAAAAGCAATTACATCATCACTAAATAATAATATTACCATTATTTCTGGAGGCCCCGGTACCGGTAAAACCACAATTATAAATGCCATTGTTAGATTATATATTGAAAGAAATAAATTAAATTATACGAGTATCTTAGAAAGTATTGCTCTTTTAGCGCCGACGGGAAGAGCTGCTAAAAAGATGAGTCTAGCGACTAATTTACCTGCGCAAACAATTCATCGATATTTAAAATGGAATAAAGAAACTAATAGTTTTGGGGTTAATGAAAATAATAAGAATTTCCAAAAACTAATTATTGTTGATGAAGTAAGTATGATTGATTCAACTATTTTTGCTTCATTATTGAAAGGTATTTATAGTAGTGTTAAATTAATTTTAGTTGGGGATGTTTTTCAATTACCATCTGTGGGGCCTGGCTTAGTTTTAAGTGACTTAATTAATTCTTCTTTATTTAATTTCATCCCTTTAAATTATATTTACAGACAAAGTGAAAATTCGTATATTCCTTATTTAGCAAGAGAAATAAAAAATAAAGATTTAAGTGAAGAATTTTTAAATAAAAAAGATGATTATAATTTTATTAATGTTGATAGTAAAAATATTTTAAATACGATTAAAGTAATTATTGAAGCAGGGATTGAAAAAGGTTATGATGAAAATAATTTACAAATATTAGCCCCAATGTATAAGGGAGAAAATGGTATTGATAATTTAAATAGAATGTTAGAGAAAATATTTAATCCTAATGAAGAATTAAGTAAAATTACTTATGGGGAAGTAATATATAAAGTAGGAGATAAAGTATTGCAATTAGTAAATGATACAGATAATAATGTTTTTAATGGCGATATTGGTTTTATCAAAGATATATATATGGCTGGTAGTAATTATAAAAAAGAAATGATTAAAATAGATTTTGATGGTAATATTGTTGATATTCCGAAGAAAGATTTAAAGAATATCCGTCACGCTTATGCTATAACAGTTCATAAGAGTCAAGGTAGTGAATTTGATCATATAATAATGCCAGTTACTTATCAGTATGGAAGTATGCTTTATAATAAGTTATTATATACAGGAGTAAGTAGAGCTAAAAAAAGTTTAATAATTATTGGGGATGCCCAAAGCTTTTATAAAGGGGTTATGAATGATTATGGGATGGAAAGAAAAACCACCTTACAAGATAGGTTAAATAACATTTATATACATAAAGATTAATAAAAAGTTCATAATAAAAATGAGGTGAACTTATGAAAAAAATGGAAATGTTTGCTTGTATGGCGATGGCTAGTATGATTGGTGTTGGCACTTATGTCTTGATGAATAAGAATACTAAAGATAAAGCTGATAAACTTATTAATAATATGTTAGATAAAGCCAATAACTTAGCTACTTCGAAAAAAAATTAGTACACATAATGTGTGCTTTTTAATTATCTAATTGTTTTTTTGAAAAATTATAGTATACTTAAAGTAGGAAGTGATTAGATGAAAAAGACGGATGACAATGAAATAAATAAAGGCGAATTAAATGAAGTTATTGGTTTATCTAAGAAAATCTTAAAATTACTTTATATTGTTTTTATTGCGGCCCTTGTTTTAACTTTAGTCGTAGTTTGTAAAGTTTTACTTGTTTACGAAATAGTTATTGACTTTTTGAAAGTTATTAGTCCGCTTTTTATTGGTTTTATCTTAGCGTGGCTTCTTCGACCTATTGTTAAGAAAATCAATCAAAAAATAAATAATAATACCATTAGTTCCCTTTTAACATTTGCTATCTTTGTTTTAATTATTTTGGGATTATTATATTTCTTTATTCCAACATTCTATAGCGAAGTAAATGAATTAATGGGAATGTTACCTAGTTTAGTAGAAAGAGCCACTAATAAAGTAAATACCTTATTTAGTAATTTACAACAAAGTGGTTTAAATTTAACCGAATTTAAAGATAAAGTTTTAGCTACCATTACTAACTATAGTGTAGAAATTGCTAGTATATTACCTAATAAGATTATTGGTTTAGTTATTTCTTTATTTAGTGGCATTGGAACATTTGGAATGGGACTTATCATTGGGCTTTATCTACTTATTGATTATGATAATGTTGGTGAACACATTAAAAAGTTTATTCCTAAAAAAATTGAAGAAGATGTATTATATCTTGCTAATCGAATAAGTTGTGAGGTTAGAAAATGTGTTAATGGAACCTTTGTTGTTGCTTTAATGGTTTTAATTTGTGATTCCATTGGTTATGCTTTAGTTGGCTTAAGAGCACCACTTTTATTTGGAGTTATCTGTGGAATTACTGATTTAATACCTTTTATTGGTCCATATATTGGTGGCGCGGCGGCCGTAATTGTGGGTATTACTCAAGATCCTTTAATTGGGGTGGGAACATTTATTATTTGTGCAATTGTGCAAATTATTGAAAATTATATCTTACAACCAATTATAATGAGTAAAGCTAGTCAAACTCATCCGGTATTAATCATTATTGCTCTTTTAATTTTTGGCCATTTCTTTGGTATTATTGGAATGATTTTAGCAACACCAATTTTAACACTTTTAAGAGTATTAATTCTTTTTGCTATAGATAAGATAAATAGTAAAAAAATGGTGTTAAGATTTTTTTAAAATGTCAGTTTTTGCATTTGCTGATGCAAATGGGATGATAAGAAACAAAGACAAGCTTTGTTTGTGAAAATATTATGTAGATGAAATTTAAAAAGCAAGGGTCAAGATGAACTCACTTTGTTCGCCCTTGCTTTTAATCTTTCATCTCTTTCTCTTAAAACTTGTTCAAGCATCTTTTGATCATCAATTATTTTTTGTTCTCTTTTAACAGGATTTATTCTATGTCCTTCGATATGTCTTGTTCCATATACTTTATTATTTTTAAATATTCTTACTAATTTAGAATTAAATACATCTTGCCATACTTCAACTTTGGTACCTTTATAAAAAACATAATCGTTTCCATTTTCATCAATGGGAATATAATATTCATTATTAACAGATATCATATTACCATTTAAAATAGTACGTGTATCTTTTATGCAAAATATAGTAGATAAATCTACTCCATCTAAAGGTACAAATTCAGTTTCTTTTTCTTTTGGTTCATAGGCAAATTTTTTGTTAATATATTTAATATAATAACTATTAAACCATTCATTTAATTCATCATAGGTTTTAATATTAAAACGAATAATATCATTTAATAATCTATTTTGAATTGTAAAATTCATTTTTTCGATTTTACCTTTTGCTTCTGGTGAATTAGCATAAATAAGTTCAATACCAAGTGCTTCTAACATTCTTCCTACTTGAGTAATCTTGCCATTTTTTCCCCACAAAACAACGGTTCTGTCGGAATATACAGCAGTAGGTAATCCATATTTTTCAAATATAATTTTAAACAATTGACAATAACCCAATATACATTCAGTAGGCATAAACCAACCTGCAAGAATCTCTCCAGTAGCATCATCAATAGCTATGTGTAAAGAAAACTTTTTACCATTTTGAAACCAATCATGAGGAGTACCATCAACCATAATAAGTATTCCTCTTCTAGGAGATGGTTCTCTTAAGGGGTGAATTTTTTTATCTCCATTAAAGCATTTATGTTTAATTGGAGATTTCCAATTTTCTTTTTTATATAATTGTTGAAAAAAAGATTTACTTCTTATTTTAAGATTATATTTTTTTACATCATCTTGTTTATCTTTATTCCAAATAATGTCTTCGTGGTAAATATCCATAAATTGTGATATAGTAATAAGCGGATATTTTTTTTTAAAGTTCTTAATATATTCTATCTCTTGGTTGGGAGCAGAGTTGTTAGAAGATTTATTAGATAAACCGTGAACTAATAAAGAAGAAATATCCTTTTTTTCTATTTGTTGAGATAACCTTATAAGTTGTCTTTCTTGATAACCAGTTTGCTTAGTTATTTCACGATATGTAATTTTAATTTCACCATTTACTTTTTGTTTTAAAAGATTAAGAGCTTTTTCCTTATCTTTTTGCATATAATATAAAAATATACCTCCTTTCCAAAGGTATATTCTAGCATATTAAAAACTGACATTTTAAAAAAATCTTATACTGACATTTTAAAAAAGGATTAACAATAGTAAAAAAATGGTTTAAAAAATTATTAAAATATGATATATTAATGAAGTAATCAATGAAAAAAGAGGTATTTAAGAATAATTTAAAAGAGAGTTAGTGGTTGGTGAAAACTAATAATTATCTTAAATATTGCTGCTTTTGGAGATTAAACGGATTTTCCCGATAAAGAAAAATTAAGTTAAATAAAGGATGGTACCGTCTATATGACTCCTTAGGCACATCCTTTTTATTTTTAAAAAAAGAAAGGTGAGATTATGAGAATATTTTTAGTTGCTGGTAAAGCTGGAAGTGGAAAAGGGGAAGTTGCTAAACTTATTAAGGAATACTATATTTATAAATTAGAAAAATGTGTTATTACTGAATATAGTAAACCGCTTAAAGATTTAGCCCAAGAATTATCTGATTGGGATGGTAACCCCAATACTAAACCAAGAAGTTTTTTACAAAAATTAGGCGATGAAATAAGAGATATTGATGAATTGTTTTTTGTTAAAAAAATGCTAGATAATATTAAAATATATGAAAAATATACTGATAATTTAGTTATAAGTGATGTTCGTTTTCCTAGTGAAATAGAAGAAATGAAATTAAATTATGATAATGTTTATGTTATTTGTGTTGAAAATCAATTTGGTATAAGTCCTTTATCTATTGAAGAGCAAGCTCATAAATCAGAAACAGCCCTTGATAATTATGCTGAATTTGATTATATATTAGCTAATGATGATAAAGAAGAATTAAAAGATAAAGTATTTAAATTTTTGGAAGGAATTAAATAATGGAAGCAAAAGAATTAAGAGAAAAATATTTAAAATTTTTTGAAAGTAAAGGTCATAAGATAATCACCTCATCATCAATTGTTCCAGAAAATGACCCAACGGTTTTATTTACAACGGCGGGTATGCATCCTTTAGTACCATACCTACTTGGTGAACATCACCCTAGTGGTAATAAACTTACAGATGTGCAAAAATGTATTAGAACAAGTGATATTGATGAAGTTGGAGATGCATCGCATTTAACATTTTTTGAAATGCTTGGTAACTGGAGTCTTGGTGCTTATTTTAAAGAAGACGCTATTAAATATAGTTATGAATTTTTAACTAGTAAAGAATATTTAAATATCCCTAAAGAAAAATTATATTTTACTGTTTTTGCTGGGGATAATGATGCCCCAAGAGATGAAGAAAGTTATAATATCTGGCGTAGTTTAGGAGTAGATGAAGATCATTTATTCTATTTACCTAAAGAAAATAACTTTTGGATTTTAGGCAGTGGCATTGGTCCTTGTGGTCCAGACACGGAAATGTTTTATGATACCGGTAAACCTAAATGTAATCCTAATTGTAATCCAGCTTGTTCTTGTGGCAAATACTTGGAAATTTGGAATGATGTTTTTATGGAATTTTATAAAGATGAAGAAGGACATCTATCTAAACTTAAACAACAAAATGTTGATACCGGTATGGGATTAGAGAGAACTATTACGGTTTTAAATGGTTATGAAAGTGTCTATGATTCAGAAATTTTTGCGGGTGTTAAAGCCAAATTAGAAGAATTATCACATTTAAAATATGCGGATAATAAAGCATCTTTTCGTATTATTATGGATCATTTAAGAACTAGTATCTTTATTTTAGCAGATGATCATTCTATTACCCCATCTAATATTGGGGCTGGTTATGTTCTTCGTAGGTTACTTAGAAGAATGATTAGACATTTAAAGAAATTAGGTATTACTGAATATGTTTTAGAAGATTTAGCTAATATATATATTCTAGAATACCAAGATGTATATGAAGAACTTAAAAGAAATAAAGAAGTTGTTTTTAGAGAATTAGAAAAAGAATATAATAAATTTAGTAAAACTTTAAAAGATGGCGAAAAATTATTTTATAAAACAATTAAACATTTAGATGGTGATACTTTAAGTGGCATTGATGCTTTTAAATTGTTTGATACCTTTGGTTTCCCTATTGAAATGACTGTTGAACTAGCGAAAGAAAATAATTTAGAAGTGGATATTAAAGGTTTTGAAGAAGCCTTTAAAGTTCACCAAGAAAAATCAAGAACAATTGATGCTGGCTCATTTAAAGGAGGCCTTGCTGATACTTCAGAAACATCGGTTAAATATCATACACTTGCGCATTTATTACTTGCAACATTACAAGAAATTTATGGTAAAGATATTTATCAAAAAGGTTGTAATATAACGAGTGAAAGAATCCGTTTTGATTTCAATTTAGATCATAAACTAACTGATGAAGAAAAGATAAGAATTGAAAATAGAGTAAATGAAATGATTCAAACAAATACCCCAGTTACTTTCGAAGAAATACCTTATGAAAAAGCAAAAGAAGAGGGAGCTCACGGTACATTTGCAAACAAATATGGGGAAATAGTTAAAGTTTATACGATAGGTAATTTGTCAAAAGAAATTTGTGGTGGACCACACGTTTCTAATACAGGTGTTCTTGGTCACTTTAAAATTATTAAAGAAGAATCATCTAGTGCTGGCGTAAGAAGAATTAAAGGAATTCTTGAATAAGGCATTGAAAGATTAAGGATATTAAAAATGAATTCTAATATAATGGGAAAACTAATTAAAAAGTTAAGAGAAGATAAAGGTTGGACCCAAGCAGAATTAGCGGAAAAAATCCCCATTGGGAGAAACGCTGTTAGTAAATGGGAAAGAGGTAAAACTATCCCGGACATTTCAGCATTAATTAGATTAAGAGATATTTTTAATGTTTCATTAGATGAATTATTACTAGGTGAAAAGTATTCTCAAAATAAACCTTCACTAAAATTAAAATATGTCTTTGCTTCTATTTTAATTTTTAGTATTTTCCTCGGTTACTTTTTTGTGAATCAATATAAATCAGTAAATTTATATACAACAAGTGAAGAAGATAAAAAAAAGATTGCTTACAAATGGTTATCAGAAATTACTAATAATGAATTATTAAAAGAAGATTTATATAATAACTTAAAGGAACAAGAGGAAAAATATGGTTCTAAGATAGAAGCTTGGAAACTCTTAAATTAAAAAGTTGGTTTGCCAACTTTTTTTGTATGTTCCTAATAAGTCCTTTATCTAAATTAATTTATTTGTTATTTTAAATTAGAGGAAGGTGGTGAATTTTTAATATGAAAAAGACTATCTTATCAGTTATTCTATTTTCTTTATTATTTGCTATTTCATTACTAACTGGTAAAAATAAAACAAAAGAAAATGCTATTGAAGTTAATGAAAATCTAATCGCCATAAATTATAATCAAGAACTTAGTGAAGAAGAAAAAAAGCAAATAGCTTACAAATGGTTATCAGAAATCACTAATAATGAATTATTAAAAAAAGATTTATATAATAAACTAAAAGAGCAAGAAGAAAAATATGGTTCTAAGATAGAGGCTTGGAAATTATTAAAACAATAGTTAAAATATCTTGCAAAGGAAATATAAAAATGATAAAATGAAAAAGAAATAAGATAATATTCAAATTCGAAAGGAAAGAAAAAAATGAAAGAAAAGACTTCAAAATTCACTTTCGGGGGGGGGTATTATATAATAACACTAAAATATATGTAATAGCCTTGTTGGTTGTATTGTTACTATCAGGAATAGGGATAGCTTATGCTTATATATCAGCAATTGATCAAAGTAAGAAAAGTGCGGTTGCTGTTGTAGGTGGTAAAACTGCTTGTATTGATGTGGATATAGAATCGCTATCTAGTAGTGGAATAAATATATTATCATATAATTATCCTATAACTGATACTTATGCTTTGCAAAAAATAAAACCAATCGAAGTATCAGTAACTAATAAATGTAAAGAAACGCAAGAAAATATAAAATATACCTTAACTTTTACAACACTTACAAATAATGATAATCAAATAAAAGATTTTCAAATAAAAACAAAAGTGTTAAAAAAGATAAATAATGGAAGTGAAACACTTGTTAAAGATACTAGTTTATTAAATAAAATAAATAGAGTTAAAACTGAAAATGTAGTAGAACTTCTTAATAATAAAATTAGTGAAAATGAATTAACTAAAGGTTATGATACAAAAAATAGTTATGTTCTTGATGTCGGAGATGTAGCAAGTAATACCACTAATGTTTATAATGTATACTTATGGATTGATTATTATGAAGGTAATCCATATCATAATGTTGAACTTGCTAATTTTAATAATAGTACGCAAAATAAAGAATTTAAAGGAATATTTGGAATCTTAACAAATATAGAAGAAAATGGGGAAAAGTTAGAAGAAGAAGTAAAAGAATATGAATATACAGGAGGCTATGAAACATTTACTCCAACTAAAGATGGTGAATATTTAATTGAATTATGGGGTGCAAGTGGACATATCGGCGGTGATGATTGTATACCCGATTCTAATGGAAGAGGTGCCTATACAATAGGTGTTATAAATCTGCAAAAAAATGAACCAATTTATATATACGTTGGTGGAAATAATAGAATATTGTCTGATTATAATTTTAATGGCGGCGGAGGCGGTGAAGCATCGGGAGGTGGTGCCACCGATATTAGATTAACATCTGGTAAATGGTCAGATTTTAATAGTTTAAAATCAAGAATAATGGTTGCTGCCGGTGGCGGTGGATATGCTCATAGTACAAGAACGATAGAAATTGTGCCTGAAAATCAAAGAGGTGATGGAGGAGCAATTAACGGAATAGATGCACATTTTTCTTATACAGGTGGCTATTTAAATCCTGGTATTTTTGATTATAGTGGGCACGGTGCAACTCAAACGAGTGGCGGGTTACCAGGAAGTAAACTTAGTAATATATTTGACGTTGAGTATTTGCCACAAATGTCTGGCAAGTTTGGAAGTGGAGGATATGGTACATTAGAAGTTGAACGTAATATGTATATGTCATCTGGTGGCGGAGGCGGCTATTATGGTGGTGGTCACGGTATTCATCCTGGAAATGGTATAACCGGTGGTGGTGGCGGTTCATCATTTGTTTCAGGCTATCCTGGATGTGATGCTATAGAGGCAACTTCAACAGAAGATCATATTATTCATACTGGAAAACCAGAGCATTATAGTGGTAAAGTTTTCTTTCTTCCTGGTATGATTGCTGGTAATGCTCCAATGCCAACATATAAAGGTGATGGAACAATGATTGGTAATAATAGTGCTGGCTATGCAAAAATAACTTATTTAGGATAAATAAGAGAAATATATAATTTTAAAAATTTGGCTCTAGATAATTTAGTGGGGAGATAAAAAAGTCCCTTAGAAAATCTAGTGGGGAGTTTTAATAAAGAAACTACACAATCTAGTGGGGAGATAATAGAAATATTATCTTCTTTT
>CANRDM010000037.1 GCA_947629365.1 uncultured Bacilli bacterium | reverse complement strand
AGAGAATTTAAGATAGTAATTCTTTTTTTCTTATGCTATAATAGAAAACTATGAGGGAGAAATATTATGGAAAAAGAACAAAAAACTAATAATTTTAATGATTTTGGCGAAGTTTTTAAAATGTCTAGAGAAAATCTTAAATTTATTTTAGAAAGAGATGGTAAAGTAAAGTATTTAGATAAAGAGGCTAATTGTCTTTATACTTTAACACGCTGTGTTGGTATTAGAAATTATTCTAGTGGAAACTCATTTGGTTTTAAAAAAGAAGATCTTAATACTGGTATTATTGAAGAAGAATATTATAGCGTGGCAAGCTACACAGATTATATTGAAGTTACTAAAAAGATTAGTGACTTAAGAGAAAATAATCTATTATATTCTCGGTGCTATACTGATGTTGAAACTAAATATGGAACCTTTTGTTTAGAAGTAGATGAAATGTATGATAATGCTTATGAAACTCATTGTGCAAATTGCTTTAAAGATTGCTATAAACCAAAACACCGTGCTCTTACTTTATATAATGTAACTTGTGATAATAACGATTTTAAAAATATTGGTTATCCTTATATTTACCAACATTTTGGCGTTTTAAAGTTTAAAAGTGTACCTAAAAGCAATTTTAATCAATGGCATCTTGGCTATGTTGATAAACTATATGAAAATCCAAGAAGAAGCATTTGGAATTATGGTAATGTAGCTGAAAAAAGTGCAGAAAAAGCCCCAATTTATAGTATTAGTGATTATGCTGACAACTTAGGCTTTAGAGGAGCTATTATTTTAGATGGCAGCATTAAGACCGCTAATATTAAAAATTATTTACCATATTATTTTGCTAATTTAGAAGTAGATGAATATGAAAAAAAAGAAGTAACTTCTAAAATTTATTATGGTGCTAGCAATACTATTGTTGTTTTAAAAAATGGTTATGAAATAAAAGTTATTTATAATATCTTAAATAGAAGAAAACATAAAAAAGAAGAGAAAGAAACTGTAAATATCATTTCTTTAACTGATGGCAAATTTACTAAAGATGATTTTGAAAAGATAATTGCCTCTTTAGAATTAATGGATATTGATATTGAGCTAAAAGAAAGTTTTATAACAGAATTAACTACATATATTAATGTTCATACAAGTGATTTTAATACTCTAACTAATACATTAGAGAATGTTCCTTACCGAGAATTAAAAGAAATATTTGTAAAAAGTAATTTAACTGAATTTGTTGAAAAATTAATTGAAAATATGTCTGAAACTTTTGGCATATCTACAAGTGATTTATTAGGGAAAAAAGAAGAAAAAGGCTTATCTAGAAAAATTAATAAATAGAGGGTATTTTATGGAAAAGAGAAATATTAGTCAAAAAAAACAAGAAATTTTAAAGAAATATGGTCTTAATGTTACTTTAGAAGAAGCTAGTAATATTAAAATAATTGACACCTATGTTAGTAGCCAATCTTCTTTTAAGTCCATTACTTTTGTTAATCAAAGTACTGGCGAAAAAATTGCTTTTTATAGTGGTATTCCGGTTGATGATACAATGGACTATAATACCACGGTTACTTTTAATAATGAAGAAATTGATTATAATTCTATAGTAAAACAAGATTATTTAAAATTAGATGATTTAAAAGGTGAAGTTGTGAGAAAAAGAGCCTGGGCAAATGTCGATACTAAATATGGCAAGTTTTGCTTTTGTTTAGAAGAAGATAATTTAAAAAAAACAGTCCAACTTTTTTCTTCTAATTATGATGATATTTGGGAACCTTTATCTAGTTATGAAGAGAGCACTATTTTTGCCATTATTTATGATAAAGCACAGAATATGCATAAGCTTTTATTAGGCAACCGCCCAAGTACTTTAGATTTTTTTCCAACCAAAGAAATTAATCTTTATGAAGTAGATAACTCATCAATTTATACCTATCTTTCTCGAAATTATTGCCATGATGAAGGGGTAATTCTTTTAAACGGTCATTTAACACCTGAAAATAATGAAACATTCAAGAAAATAGCAGAGAGTTTAAAAACAGCGGACAGTTATTATGTCAAAAAAGAAGCTGCCAACGCCCAACATACATCCAAAATTTATTTTGGTAATCTTACAGATAATATCCAAATTTTCAAAGATGATGACCAAATCCATATTATTTATAAGAGTCGTAGAGAATTACACTTTTTAATACCAATTTTTGATTTATGTATCGTATCAGAAAATAAAGGTCCATTAACTCGAGATGATTTTGAAAAAATTATAATTGCTCTTCATAATATAGACTTGTTTGATAATTATCAAAATCAACGGATTATTACTGAGTTAATAAATTATATAAATACGCACGAAAAAGATAATTTAA
Source organism: uncultured Bacilli bacterium (assembly GCA_947629365.1). GTDB lineage: Bacteria > Bacillota_I > Bacilli_A > RF39 > UBA660 > SIG200. Next base: position 8,457 of record CANRDM010000037.1, on the reverse strand, counting down.
ATATCCAATCTAAATCTTTAAAAAATGTTACTTATGATTATTTATTAAATATTATGAAAAATGGTGATATTGCTTTATTAGTAGAAAACTTAATTGATGAAATAAAAGATACATTTAATATGCCAATGGATGAATTATTAGGAACTAATCAACAAGTAGAAAGAAGACTTGGCGATTTTGTAAGATATATGAAATAAGTAAGGATTGATAATTTAGATGGATTTAGTTAAATTATTATATAAATATATAAATAAATTTATTAATAGTAAAGAGCTACTAGCTAGTTTAAAGAAAATTGATTTAACAAAATATAATAAATATGAAATAGTAAAAATAAAAGAATTAATTAAAGATTTAGAAAAAATAATCAAAGAAATACCTAATGAAATAGATGAAGTAGAGAAGAAACGTTTAAAAGATATCGATAAATTATTGAATGCTTTAAATGATGAAAATATTTATAAAAGTCTAGATGATGAAGGTCTAGATTTTATCAAAAGAAAAAAAGATAGCCTAGAAAAAGAAAAAAAGATAGCTAATGATGGTGGCAAGCTTTGTGATGCTGTTGTAGAACTATTAGATAATAATGAATTAATTAATAAATATTTTGATGGTATGAGTAATAAGGAAATGCTGGAACTTATTACTGAGTATATTTCGGCCCCAATAACATTTGCTTTAACCCAAAGTGAGTTTGATGATCTTGTGATGGTAGGAATAGAAGAAGATAAAAGAGAAGCTTTATGGCGACTTGCCTTCAATTATAATAATAAAAATAAAGATTTTACTAAAATAGTAGATTATTTTATTTAAAAAAAAGATGCCTATTATTTAGAAGAACTTGTAAGTGCTGTTGAAGAAGATTTGGATATGGAACATTTACTTAAAAAAGTCAAAGAAACTAATGATAAAGATTTTATTAATGAAATAATTAGAAGAGGCAAAGACGTAGACTATTTGTTTAGTGAGGAAGAATTAAAGAAAATAAAAGAATATTTACTAAATTAGCCAAAAATATGTAAAACTATTGACAAGTGGACCATAATATGCTATACTTTTATTGACAACGAGGGTTGGATTATTTACATTTATTTAATAATATTAAGGGGGATTTGAAAATGAATAATGTAGATGAAGAAAAAAATGTATTAAATGCGGAAAACGCAAAGGAAGAAAAGAAAGAAGCTATAAGAGATAAGATTTACAAAACTATAATTGGTTTGGGAATTATAACTGCGCTTTTACAAGTTTCACTTGTGCCTACTGCTGAGTATTATGATCGTAAATTTGATCATACAGAAGGAGAATGTGTTTTTGCTAAGACTCTTCCTAGTGAAAAAGCTATTGAACACCAAACAACAGCTATGTTTAGTGATTACCTTGACAAAGGGATTTCGGCTGATGTTCAATATACCCATTTTGATGGAAATGAGCCAGTAAGAGAAATCTATGCTCCATATGGTGTTGTTGCACAAGAAGGAAATGAATTAATTACTGATGAAGAGGGGCGTCAATATTGGGTAGCATATGAATACGCTGAACCAATTAAAAATGTTGTAGATGGAGAAGTTAATTATACTGTACCAGAAGGATATACCTTAGGCAAAGATAGAAATGGTAATCTTGTTGGTATTAAGAAAAAAATTGCCGGATTTGCATCACAATCTTTTGAAAATGATGAAAAGTTCAAATTTATCGATGGAATGTTATATATTAAATTATCTGAAGAAGAAAGTGTTGACATAGATGGTTATGGTTACCGTTCAATATGGTATGAATATAATCCAGATGGCACAGTAGAAAAAAAATCTGATTACTTAAGATTAACAAGATAATTATAAAAAGTTAAAAAGATTCAATTACGAATCTTTTTTATTGTTTCTTTATATTATATAAAAATACGCAATTGTGTCAATTATTGACAAGTATATAAGAATATGCTATATTTTTTATTGACAACGAGGTTTAAACTATTATATTTATTAATACTTTGTGGGGGATTTAAATGAAAAATAAAGAAGTAAAAAAAGATTTAGAATTAAATAAAGAAAATCAAGAAAAAGAAAATAAAGGTGATACGTTTGATAAGGTTCAAAAAACTCTAGTAAGTTTAACCATAATTTTAAGCCTTTTAGGAGGTACTATAACCATAGCGGGAATGTATGATCAATCAATTGACCATACAGAAAAAGAATGCCCTTTTGCTAAAATTCTTTCTAAAGAGAATGCAATTAATCACCAAAAAAATGCAATAATTGATACTTATGCATCCAAAGGTATTATTGCTGATGTTAAGTATATGGAATTTGATGGCAATGAACCAGTAAGAGAAATCTATGCTCCATCGGCTATCTCTACTGTACCAGAGGGTTATGAATTAGTCACTGATGAAGATGGTCGCCAATATTGGGTAGCTTATGAATATGCTGAACCAATTAAAAATGAAGTAGATGGTAAAGTATATTATACTGTGCCAGAAGGTTATACCATCGGTAGAGATAAAGATGGCAATCTTGTTGGAATGAAGCAAAGATTTATAAAAGTAGATTCCAATTCTTTTGAAGATGATGAGAATTACAAAATTATTAATGGAATAGTTTATATTAAAATATCTGAAGAAGAAAGTATAGCTATTGATGGTTATGGTTACCGTTCAAGTTATCTAGAGAAAAAGGCGGACGGCACTATAGAAGAAAAATCTGAATATTTAAAATTATCAAGATAATTATATATAAAAAAATTAAAAGATTCATTATGAAGTTAAAGGAAATAACTTGTCAATGAATCTTTTTTTCTGTATAATTAAAGTTAGGAAAATAGGAGTGACAATTATGCGTAAGTTCATAGCTAGTCTAGATATTGGTTCTTCACTTATTAAATTAGTTGTTGGCGAAGTAGTGAAAAATAAAGTGAATATTTTAGCGTGTGTTGAAACTCCCGCCAGAGGAATTAAAAAAGGTTATATTATTAATCCCGAAAGTGCAACAGAAGCTTTAAGTGAAGTATTTAAAAATGCTGAAAATATTATTGGCATAAAAATAAAAAAAGTTATTGCCACTGTACCTAGTGCTTATGCTGAATGTTTCTTATCAAGTGGAACAATTGCAACAATTAGTGAAGATAAAGTTATTAGAAATGCAGATATTGTAAAAGCAATGCAAAAATGTGTTTATAACAAAGTAATGGATCATAAAGAATTAGTTACGGTTTTACCAACAAGTTTTATTATCAATGATGAAGTGGTAAATAATCCTCTTAATATGATTTCTTCTAAATTATCAATGAAAGCTATTATCGTAACAGTTCCTAAGAAAAATATGGAAGGTATTAGTGCTTGTCTTAAAAATATTGGAGTAGAACTCGTTGATATAGTTATTTCCCCGTTAGCTGATTTTTATGAACATAAAATAAAAGATGCTAATAAAGAGGTTGGGGCAATTGTTAATATTGGTGAAGAGACAACAACTGTATCAATATTTAACCGAGGAATACTTACTAATTTAGAAGTAATTGATATTGGGGGTAGTAAAGTTACCAATGATTTAGCCTATGTCTATAAAATAGGCTTAGAAGATGCTAGATATTTAAAAGAACATTTAGCTCTTGCTCATACAAGACTAGCTCAGCCAAACGAATCATTAACATTTAAAGATAAGTATGATGAAAGCGTTAAAATAAATCAATATGATGCCTCAGAAATAGTAATGGGAAGATTAACAGAGATTATTAATTTAGCAAAAAAACAAATAAATCTCTTAACAAAGAAAGAAATTAGTTATATAATACTTACAGGAGGAGTAACAGAAAGTGGGGATTTTGATATTCTTGTGGAAGAGTTACTCGGTAATTTAGGTATTATAGGTAATGTTTTAGAAATTGGGGCTAGAAATAATAAATATGCAACAGCGGTAGGAATGATAAAATATTATAATAGTCGTCTAAAACTTAGAAATGTTGATTTTTCCATATTTAATATAGATGAACAAGAAAAATTAGGTGGTTTAGATAAAAGTATAAGTGTTTCAAATGATTCGCTTTTAGGAAAACTATTTGGATATTTTTTCGATAATTAAGGAGATGAAAATATGAACGAATTACAAATGGATCAAATTGCAAAGATTAAAGTTATAGGTGTTGGTGGTGGCGGTTGTAATGCCGTTAATAGAATGATTGAAGAAGGAGTAAAAAGTGTTGAATTTTATGTTGTCAATACGGATTTACAAGTTTTAAATATTTCTAAAGCTACTAATAAGATTCAAATAGGAAAAACTATTACAGGTGGAAGAGGAGCCGGAGCTAATCCCGAAATAGGAAGAGCAGCAGCCTTAGAGAGTAAAGGCGAAATTGAAGATGCCCTTAAGGGTGCTGATATGGTTTTTGTCGCTTGTGGTATGGGTGGTGGAACTGGTACAGGTGCTGCCCCAATAATTGCCGAAATTGCCCAAGAACTTGGTGCTTTAACGGTTGGTATTGTTACTAAACCTTTTAGATTTGAAGGCAAAAGAAGAAGTGAAAATGCCATTGTGGGTATTGAAGAATTAAAGAAACACGTTGATACTTTAATCGTTATTCCAAACGATAAATTGAGAGATATCATTGATAAAACTACGAGTTTCGATGATGCCTTTAAAGAAGTAGATAATGTTTTACATAGAGGTGTTCAATCAATCTCTGATTTAATTGCTGTTACCGGAGTTATTAACCTAGACTTTGCTGATGTTAAAGCCGTTATGGAAAAAAGTGGTACGGCCATTATTGGTATTGGTTGCAATGCTGGTGAGAATAGAGCTGTTGAAGCTGCTAGACAAGCGGTTGCTAATAGCTTACTTGAGGCAACAATCGATGGTGCTACTAATGCAATAGTTAATGTAACAGGTGGTAAAAACCTTACATTATTTGAAATTGAAGATGCGGTTGAAACTGTTAGAGAAGCTGCTAAAAGCGATATCAATATTATCTTTGGTGCAATCAAAAATGATAATTTAACAGATGAAGTTATCGTTACCGTCATTGCTACTGGTTTTGATGAAAGTAGTGATGAAGAAATTTATGGTAAAGAAGAAGTACCAAAAAGAAGAACTGTTCCAACTGATGATGATTTAGAAATACCACCATTTTTAAGAAATAATGATTTATTTTAAATAAGAACATAATACGACAAATTTTGCCGTATTTTTTTTATATAATATAATCGGTGATAATATGAAAGTATATATTGATTTATTATTTTTATTAAATTTAATATATGATTTTCTTTTATTGATGACTGTTAGTGTTACTTTAAAAAGAAATATTAATTATAAAAGACTATTACTAGGTTCCTTAGTTGGAGCTTTATCAACTTTTATAATTTTTCTTCCTTTAAATAAATATCTTTTATTAGTTTTAAAAATTATAATGGGTTTAATAATGTTACTTGTAACTTTTAAATATAAAAATATTAAATATTTTTTGCATAATCTTTTATATTTGTATATGACAAGTGTTATCTTAGCTGGTTTTCTTTATTACTTAAAATTAGAATTTAAAAATTTAAGTTATTTATTAATATTAGGTATAGCTCCCCTTATTTTATATTTATATATAAAAGAACAAAAAGATTTAAAAAGGATTGTTAATTATTATCGTAAAGTAATTATTACTTTAAAAAATAATCAAGAGATTAATTTAACTGGTTTTATTGATAGTGGTAATAAACTTAAAGATCCAATTACTGGTAAATATATTATTTTAGTTAATAAAAATTTAATTGATGGCATATATAATATTAGAAGTCCTATGTATGTACCTATAAAAACAGTTAATCAAAAAAGTTTACTCGAATGTATTAGTATTAAAAATATTAAAATTGATAATATAGTATATAATAATTATCTTTTAGGATTATCGGATACTTTTAAAAGTAATGATTATGATTGCTTACTAAATTATCATTTACTGGAGGGTGAAAATGTTTAAGAAAATATTGCTGTTTTTAAAAAGAAAATATCGGGAATGTTTCTTTGTGGGAGCAACCGATAAATTACCACCGCCTCTACCTAAAAAAGAAGAACTAGAATACTTAATTAAAGCTAAACAAGGTGATATTGAAGCAAGAAATATCTTAATTGAACATAATTTAAGGTTAGTGGTATTTTTAGCTAAGAAATATGAAAATACAGGCTTTGATATTGAAGATTTAGTTTCAATTGGGTCAATTGGTTTAATCAAAGGAATAAATACTTATAAAATAGATAAAAATATTAAACTGGCGACTTATGCTTCAAGATGTATTGCTAATGAAATATTAATGTTTTTAAGAAAAAATAAACGCAAAAAAGTAGAAATAAGTTTAGAAGAAACCCTTAATTATGATGCTGAGGGTAATGAATTAAGACTAGAAGATATCTTAGGAACAGAACAAGATGTGGTTCCTAAAGAGTTTGAAGATGTTTTAGATAAAGAATTATTAAAAAGAGAAATAGAAACGCTAGAGCCAAGAGAAAAAGAAATAATGACTTTAAGATATGGTCTTAATAATAGTGAAGAATATACGCAAAAAGAAGTAGCGGAAATGCTTGGCATAAGTCAGTCATATATTTCAAGAATTGAGAAAAAGATTGTTAAAAGACTTCAAAATATAATGAAAATTTGAAGTCTTTTTCTTTTGAATAAAAAATAAGAAAATTAGCCATAATTTAATTGAAAGGATTAATATGGCAAGATATAAAGTAGATATAACGGGAATTAATACAAATGATTTAATAGTATTAAAAAAAAGCGAATCAGAAGAATTATTTAGAAGATATCATAATGGGGATCCAAAAGCTAAAGAAGAATTAATTAATGGTAATTTAAGACTTGTTTTATCAACATTACAACGTTTTAATAATACTAAATTTAATATGGATGATTTATTTCAAGTGGGAGTAATTGGTCTTATTAAAGCCATTGAGAATTTTGATACATCTTTGGGATTACGCTTATCAACTTATGCTGTTCCGCTTATCTTGGGAGAATTAAAAAGATATATTAGAGATAATACCGAAATTAGAGTTAGTCGCAGTATTAAAGATTTAGCTTATAAAATCATTCGTTTTCAAGATGAATATATGAGTTTATATGGATTACTTCCATCTAATGAACAAATTGCCAAAGAATTAAATATTGAAGAATATGAAATTGGTTATGCCCTTGATTCTTTAAAAGATCCAATGAGTATTTTTGAACCTATTTATAATGATGGTGGTGATACCATTTATTTATCTGATCAAATTGCGGATACGAAAGATCTAGCTAGTGATAAAGACTTATTAATTTCTTTAAGAAAAGCTTTACAAAAAATTAAGACACGTGAAAAAGAAATTTTAATTTCCAGATATATTGTTGGTAAAACACAAATGGAAATTGCTGATCATTTAGGAATATCTCAAGCCCAAGTGTCAAGGATTGAAAAAACAGCAATTGAAAATGTGCGAAAACTAATTAAATAACATAATCTTAATTCGGCTTGATTATAGACTATTTTTGTCTTATAATAAATACCTAAGGAATGAGGTTAATTATGAGTTTATTTGAAGAATTAATTAAAAAATGTGGTAGTGGTAATGGCGGATTAAGTCGTTTAGTTATGTTTAATGTTATAAAGTTAGATGATGTTTATAAATGCGCAATGAATACTGATAGTGCTGAAGTGTTATATTTTATTTTAGATCTTTTTAAATCAAATTCTAACGAATTTAAAACTATAAAAAAGAGATTATTAGCAACAGGCAATTCTAAATATATTTATTATATGGTTACAAAATATGTTAAAGATTTTACGGTAAGAGAAATTAAAGAATGTGCTGAGGCTTTGATAGTTGAAGGTGAAAATATAAATGCCTCTGGAGAATATATTACTAGATTTGCCTTAGATATTCCCGATGCGCCATTAGATATTTTAGTTGATGCTATAATATCTTTAAATAATGGCTTTGAAGTTTATAATTTTGCTAAAAATGTTACAACAACGAAACCGGGATTACTAGATGAAGAGGATCTTGATAAACTTACTGATTTTATATGCAAAACTTTAGATGCTAAATTAATTTATAATTTTGCTAAAGACGTACCAGGAAGTAATAAAGAAAAATTAAGTCTAGCAATGGCGGAGACTTTGAATCAAGAATATATCTACTTTTTTGCTAGAGACATAATAGGAAGTTATAAAGAAAAATTGACGGAAGCTTTTATAAAAACCTTATATATGACTAAAGAGAGAAATCATGTAGTTGATTATTGCATTAATATGAATGTTGTTTTTATTGACGACTTAATTAAATTAAAAGATTATGAGGATATGTATGAGCTTGCTCTTTATATTATTGATGAAAATTTGCTCAAAAAAATAATTGATTACTTCCGAAACAGTGGTTATAACAATTTAATATATAATTTAGCCTTTAAAAGGGAGCATATAAGAAAATTTTTATTAAA
>CANRDM010000036.1 GCA_947629365.1 uncultured Bacilli bacterium | reverse complement strand
TTTGTATGTTTTGGATATGAAACAGAAGATCAATGCAAAAGTGATATAGCAAATAATGAATATCTATACCGAATAATTGGAATAACTGAATCTGGTGAAATGAAGTTGATTAGGAATTTGCCACTTTCAGAAAGGCTTGTGTGGAGCTACGGTAACGATTGTAAATCTCCGTGGAGTAATAGCCGTTTGATTAGTGACTTAAACGGAGAAAAGTTCTTTCTGACCTTATCAGAAGACTGGCAGATGAAATTAGACACGGTTATGTGGATTGACTTCGATTACCCCTTTCAGTGGACGGCTTCAATGGTCTGCGAGTACGACAACGGGAGACGACGGGTTTCCGCTAGGGTGGGATTAATGTCGGCCGTCGATTTTAATTTTGCGTATGAGGGAGAAGGTCCTAACTGCTACGATTCGGACTGCTCGGGGAGTTGGCTATTCCTCGAAAATAATGGTACGCCGGCTGGAACTGCACCTGTCACATCTGGTGAATGGACGATGGATGTCTCGGGTACTCTCTGGAGTGCGGCGGTACTGACGAAGATTTTAAGGCAATTAAGGTGACTGGCTCATTTTGGGGGCCGAATTACTCCGGGCGACTAGCTATGGAAAAGGCCTCCAATATCGAGTTGGTCAGGCCTGTCTTCTTCCTTAAGAGGACAATTCGTGTTTCATCTGGTTCAGGTTCCTCATCCAACCCATACATAATAATGAAATAGTGTATCGAGAAGGAAAGCTCGGAAAACTCATAGGCTTAACTCTTTGGAAGGATTTATTCCTTCTTTTTTGAATGAAACACATATACGAATAAAATTTTTAAAAATTAGCACTCATATATTGACAAGTGCTAAACATAATATTATAATGGTATTGGCATTCGAAAAAGAAGAGTGCTAATTAGGAAGTAGGTGATATATTGATAATGGATGATAGAAAGAAAGAACTATTAAAAGAAATTGTAGAAAATTATGTTAAGACAGTTAAACCTGTTGGGAGTAATTCTTTGTGTAAGAAATTAAAATGTTCAAGTGCCACGATTAGAAATGAAATGGCTATGTTAGAGAGTATGGGATATATTGAAAAGAATCATATATCAAGTGGCAGAATACCGAGTGAAAAAGGGTATAAATATTATGTTGAAAATTTAATGAAACCTAAAGATTTAACTGGGGAAGATATGTTAAAGTTACAAACAATATTTTCTAATAAAGAATTAAAAGTAAATGATGCAGTAGCGAAGTGTATGGAAATAATTAGTGATTTAACCAATTATACTTCGGTTGTTTTAGGTAAAAGTAGTAGCGATAATTTATTAAGACAAATAAATATTATTGCTCTAGATGAACAAAAAATAGTCGCTGTAGTTTGTACTGATAAAGGTGTTGTTGAAAATAAGCAATTTATTTTAGATAAGAATACTAATGTTGAAGAAATAGTTAAAACGGGAGATATGATTAATAAGATGCTTGTGGGAACACCAATCGATAGAGTATCAGAAAAACTCGAGTTTGAAATAAAACCGATTATTGCTAAAAAGATAAAAGATTATGAAACAGTATATAATATTTTCTATAATGCTTTTAATGATTTTTTACATCACAATACCAATATTCACGTATCAGGAAGAGTTAATCTACTAAAAGAACCAGAATATGATGATGCGACAAGTATTAAAAGAATTGCTTCTAAGTTAGAAGATGAATCATTTAGAGAAATGGTTAATTCAATTGATGGTAATGAAGATTTAAAAATTTATATTGGGGAAGAAAGCAATTTTGATGATAATGTTACAGTTATTAAAAGAAAATATAAATCTGGTGGTGAAGAAGGAACAATTGCTATTATTGGCCCAAAAAGAATGGAATATGAAAGAGTAGTTTCCTTACTTAATTATATGGTAGATAAAATAGAGGGAGCGTATGATGGAAGAAAATAACGAAGAAAAAATAAATGAAAAGCATTCTAAAAAAGAACATAAAAAAAGTAATGAAGAAGTAGAAAAATTAAAAAGTGAGAATGCTATATTAAATGAAAAGTTATTAAGAGTTATGGCTGAGATGCAAAATATCAAGAAAAGATATGAAGAGGAAATAGCCAGAATATATAGATATGATGGAGAAGCTTTTATTAAAAAAAGTTTAGTAATTCTTGATAATTTTGAAAGAGCTATTAAGATGGATGATGATAATTTAGAAGATGAAGTATCAAAATTCTTAAATGGTTTTAAATTAATATATAATGATTTTAAAAAGATTTTAGATGATGCTAATGTAAAAGAGATTGAAGCATTAGATAAAATATTTGATCCAACTAAGATGGAAGCAGTTTTAACCGAGAATAATGAAGAAAAAGAAAATGGGGTTGTTACTTGTGTTATGCAAAAAGGATATACATATAATGATAAAGTTATAAGACCAGTAATGGTTAAAGTTAATGAAAGAAAGGATGAAAATAATGAGTAAAATTATAGGTATCGATTTAGGAACAACAAATAGTTGTGTTGCTGTCTTAGAAGGTGGAGAAGCAAAAGTTATTCCTAATAGTGAAGGAAATAGAACAACACCTTCAGTTGTGGCTTTTAAAGGGGATGAAGAGTTAGTTGGAGAAACTGCGAAAAGACAAGCAGTAACCAACGTTAAAAATACTATTTCATCAATTAAAAGAAAAATGGGAACTAGTGAGAAAGTTGAAGCTAATGGTAAAAAATATACACCAGAAGAAATTAGTGCCAAAATATTAAGTAAACTTAAAACTGATGCTGAGGCTTATTTAGGAGAAAAAGTTACGAAAGCTGTTATAACAGTTCCTGCATACTTTAATGATGCTGAAAGACAAGCTACGAAAAACGCTGGTAAAATTGCTGGCTTAGAAGTAGAAAGAATTATTAATGAACCAACTGCTGCAGCGCTTGCCTATGGACTAGATAAACAAGATAAATTACAAACTATCTTAGTTTATGACTTAGGTGGTGGTACATTCGATGTATCTATTCTTGAACTTGGTGATGGTGTATTTGAAGTTAAAGCTACAAGTGGTAATAATCGTCTTGGTGGTGATGACTTTGATGCCAGAATTAGTGATTATTTAATTAGCGAATTCAAAAAAGAAAATGGCGTTGATTTATCTAATGATAAAATGGCAATGCAAAGAATTAAAGATGCTTCCGAAAAAGCTAAAAAAGATTTATCTGGTATGACTAATGCGCAAATAAGTCTACCATTTATTGCCCAAAGTGATGAAGGACCTCTTCATTTAGATATGACTTTATCTAAAGCTAAATTTGAAGATTTATGTCGTGACTTATTTGATTCAACTCTTGAACCAGTTAGAAAAGCAATGAAAGATGCTAAACTTACTAATAAAGATATTGATAAAGTTATCTTAGTTGGTGGTTCTACACGTATTCCATATATTCAAGAATTAGTTAAAAAAGAACTAGGTCAAGAACCAAATAAAGGTGTTAATCCAGATGAAGTTGTTGCAATGGGTGCAGCAATTCAAGGTGGTGTACTTACTGGTGAAGTTGATGATATCGTTTTACTAGATGTTACACCTCTATCACTTGGTATTGAAACCCTTGGTAATATTATGACAGTTTTAATTCCAAGAAATACAACTATTCCAACAAGTAAGAGTCAAGTATTTAGTACTGCTGTTGATAATCAACCAGCTGTTGATATTCACGTTTTACAAGGTGAAAGACAAATGGCTTCTGATAACAAGACTTTAGGAAACTTCCAACTTACTAATTTACCTCCTGCTAAAAGAGGTGTTCCACAAATTGAAGTAACATTTGATATTGATGCAAATGGTATCGTTAATGTTAAAGCAAAAGATTTAGGAACTGGTAAAGAACAATCTATTACCATTACATCTAGTACAAATCTTTCTGATGAAGAAATAGATAAAATGGTAAAAGAAGCTGAAGCTAATAAAGAAGCTGATGAAAAGAGAAAGAATGAAGCAGAAGTAAGAAATAATGCTGATTCAATGGTTTTCCAAACAGAAAAAGCTTTAGAAGATTTAGGTGATAAAGTAGATTCATCTGATAAAGAAAAAGCCGAAAATGCTATTAAAGAAGTAAAAGAAGCCCTAGATGGTAATGATACTGATAAGATTAAAGAAAAAACAGATGAACTTTCAAAAATAGCAATGGATTTAGCTGCTAAAGTATATCAAAATGCTAGACCAGAATATCAAGAAGAAAGTAATCAAACTGAAGAAAAAAAGAAAGATAATGTTGAAGAAGCTAAATTTGAAGAAAAATAAATATAATGGTAATAGGGAGAGTTAGACCTCTTCCTTTACTTCGTAATAAAGGAGAATAAGAAATGGCGAAAAAAAGAGATGAATTTAAAGATAACTATAAATGGAATGTTAAAGATATTTATCCAAGTGATGAAGATGTTTTAAAAGAAATTAAGTATTTAGAAAAACATATTAACGAGTATCAAAAATATCAAGGACATATTTTAGATAATGCAAGTAATTTATTAGAATTATTACAATTAGATAGTAATTTAGGGGTAAGATTAGAAAAAGTTTTTGTTTATGCTCATTTAAATAATGATGCTGATACTCTTAATACTAAATATCAAGAATTATTTGGAAAAGCTAAAAATATTTATACTAAATATATTGAAAATACTTCTTTTATTGTTCCAGAAATGCTTTTAAGTGATGAAGAAGTAGTCTTAAAATATTTAGAAGAAGAACCTAAATTAAAACGTTATAAAAGAATTTTAAAAAATATTTATCGTAATAAAAAACATATTTTAGATAGTGAAGTAGAAAAATCTTTATCATCATTTGCTAAATTGATGGATGCTCCAGATGAAATAATGTCATCTTTGCAAGATAGTGATTTTAAATTTGCAAATATTATAGTAAATGGTAAAGAAGAAGAACTTACTGAAAGTAATTATTCTCTTTATATAAGAAGTGAGGATCGAAATGTAAGAAAAGAAGCATTCCAATCTTTATATAAAACTTATAGTAATTTTAAAACAGCAATTGCTACGATTATGCGTAGTGAAGTTGAGAAAAATGTCGCAATGGCCAAATTACGGAAATATAAAAATACTTTAGAAGCATCTCTTTTTCATAATGAAATTAAACCAAGTGTTTATTATAATTTAATTAATTCCGTTCATAAAAATTTACCTTCTATTTATAAATATTGGCGTTTAAAAAAAGAATTATTAAATTTAGATGAAATGCATCTTTATGATACATATGCCGATATAAAAACGGAAAAAAGCAAAAAAACTTATACTTTTGAAGAAGCTAGAGATTTAGTTTTAGAAATAGTTAAACCTTTAGGTAGTACCTATGTCAGTGATTTAACTAAAGCTTTTCAAGAAAAATGGATAGATTCTTGTAATAATGTTGGTAAAAGAGGCGGAGCTTATTGTACCGCTTGTTATGGGGTTCATCCCTATGTATTAATGAGTTTTGAAGGGGATTTAAATGATGTTTCTACTCTTGCCCACGAACTCGGACACGCGATGCATTATTACTATGCTATCAATAATCAAAATTATGAAGATTATAATTATAGTATTTTTGTGGCCGAAGTAGCTAGTCAAGTCAATGAAATATTATTAAGTCGTTTTCTTCTTGATAATAGTAATGATCCAAAAGAAAAGATTCAAATTATTGATGAATTATTACAAAAATATAAAGCTAGTATATTTAGACAAACAATGTTTGCCGAATTTGAATTATTTATGAATGAATATACGGAAAAAGGTAATGTTTTAACTAGTGAAGTAATGAATAATAAATATTATGAACTTAATAAACTTTATTTTGGTAAGGATGTTATAGTAGATGATGAAATAAAATATGAATGGGAAAGAATACCTCACTTTTATATGAATTATTATGTTTATCAATATGCCACTGGTTTTGCAGCGGCGATAAATATTGCCAATAAAATTTATGATGGTGATGAGGTAGCTCGTGATAATTATTTAAAATTCTTAAAATTAGGTTGTACTAAAAATCCGATTGCATCTTTAAAAGTAGCGGGACTTGATATGGAAAGTGAAGAAGTAATGGACAATGCCATTAAGTTTATGGATGAATTAATAGATGAATATGAAAAGTTATTAAAAGATAAAGAAGTGAGTGTTATTAATGAATAAAAAAGATTATTATGAAGTTTTAGGTGTTTCAAAAAATGCCTCTGATGAAGAGATTAAAAGAGCTTTTAGAGTTTTAGCTAAAAAATACCATCCGGATGTTAATAAAGAACCGGGGGCAGCCGAAAAATTTAAAGAAATTGGTGAAGCATATCAAGTTTTATCAGATAAAAATAAAAGAGCTCAATATGATCAATTTGGTTTCTCAGCTTTTGAAAATGGCGGTGCATCTCAAGGCTTTGATATGGGTGATATCGATTTAGATGATATTTTATCGAGCATTTTTGGTAGTAATTTCTCAAGAGGTTTTGATTTTTCTTCTTCCTTTGGCGGACGTAGTAAAAGTAGACCTCAAAGAGGTGAAGATTTATTAATGAAAATTAAATTATCTTTTGAAGAAGCAATTAATGGCTGTGAAAAAGATATTAAAGTAAATGTAACTGAGACCTGTCATAAATGTGATGGCAAAGGTGGTTTTGGCGAAGAGAAATGTTCTACTTGTGGTGGCCTTGGGGTTATAAGAGAACAACAAAGAAGCATCTTTGGTTATGTGGAAACCCAAAAGACTTGTCCTGAATGTCGGGGGTCTGGTAAAACATTTAAAGAGGTTTGTAGTGAATGCAACGGTCGTGGCCAAGTAAGAAATTATAAAACTTTAACAGTTACTATTCCTGCTGGTGTTGATAATGACTCACAATTAAGATTATCTGGTAAGGGTGGAGCTGGTCTTAATGGCGGGGCCAATGGGGATTTATATTTAGAATTTGATGTGGCAACTCATAAATATTTTGAACGTCAAGGAAGCGATATCTATTTAGAAGTTCCTATTACTATTACTGATGCCATTTTAGGCTGTAAAAAAGAAATTCCTACGCTTTCTGGGAATGGCTATATTGAAATTAAACCGGGTACGCAAAATTATACTAAGTTAAAATTAAAAGGTAAAGGAGTTAAAGAAGTTAATAGTAATAGTTGTGGTGATATGTATGTTGTTTTAAATATTATAATGCCAAGAAAACTTACTAAAGCTCAAAAAGATTTATTAGAGGAATTAAGAGATACTAATTTAGAAGATGAAAGTGAATTTAAAGATTTTAGTAAAGCTTTAAAATAAAGGAAAACTTATTTTTACTAACTAAGTAAAGATAAGTTTTTTTATTAGTTGCAATTTGCCTTAAAATGTTATATTATATAAAGAAATTTCCCAAAAAAAGATTGAAAGGTGTTATGATGGATACAGAGCAAGCGTTTTATGAAGGAGAAAAATATTTTCGAAAAAATGATTTAATCAATGCAAGAAATTTTTATAATATTTCTGTTAATGATACTAGATATAAAGATGAATCGTTAGCTAAATTATTAGAAATAGAAATTAAAGAAGGTAATTATGCTAAAGCAAGAGAATATTTAGAAAACTATGATATTAATAATGCTAATTTTAAGATTTTCTGTGGTACTTTTGAATGTTCAGAATATAATTTTAAGCAAAGCGAAAAATATTATCTAGAAGCAATGAATATTCCTGGTTATGAATATATGTCACTTTTTTATTTAACTAGATTACACAGTGAAATAGGTGAATATAAAGTTGCCGAAAAAATGTTGCAAACTATGCAAATGAATTATACCCAATCTTTTAATGCCACTTATGAGCTGGTTTGTTTATATCTTGCTCAAAGAAAATATTATGAAGCAAAAGAGTGTTTTAAAATGATTGATAAATCGAAAGTATCAGAGAGAAAAATGAAAAATTATATCGAATTAGATTATTATGTCAGGTATTTTTTAGGTGAGTTAAAAATGCAAGATGTTAATTATCACAATTTATATAATATTGATAGATTGTTTCATCATACTGATGAAAATTTATTAAAACATATTGATAGACATAAAGACCAAAGTCGAAAAGAATATTTAGGATGTTTTTTAGATGACCTTGATAGTAGGGAATTACTAGCAAAAGCAAGAGGTATTATGGAAAATATTAATAGTACCCGTTTTAAGTTTTTTGATATTTATCGGTTTAGGTTAGACGAACCAATTGGTTATAAATGTGGTGAGTTTACTAATGCTTTAGCGGTTGTTTCAATAACGGGTATTAATGATATCATTACAATGTATCCAATAACCTTATCTAAAAACTTTAATAGTGAGGGAATGCTTACAAGTGATGAATTACGTCTTAAAAGAATTATGGGGAGGTAAATAAAAATGATTAGAGAAGAAAATTTAAATAAATTATATTTAGAATTTATTGAAAATGGTAATATGGCCACCAAAACTTTAAATGCTTTAGGTTTTAATGGCAAAGATTTAAGTGATTTAATAGTAGAGGGAACTCTTATTAGATTAAGAAGAGGTTTATATGCTTTAAATGACGCTAGTGAAGTATATCGTTTTGGCAAAAATTTACTTGCCAAAGGTGAATATGCTAAAGCAATGAAATGTTTTGCAAGATGTCTAGAAATTGATCCTTTTAATAAGATAGCAAGTTTTTATTTATTTGTTAATTGTGTTAAAAATAAAGATTATCCTAAAGCTTTTGAATATTTAGATGGTTTTTACAATATTAATAATAAATCTTATCAAACGGAGAGTAGCTTTTATTTATATATGTTAAGTTTGATTACCGAAGTTCCTAAAGAATATCAAGAAATTAGTAAAAAATTAACTTTTAAAGATATTAAAATTGCTTTGGGTGATAAAAGATATGAAAATATAAAAATACAAAATCAAATTAGATGGTATATTTTTAATAATAAACTAGCTGATGCAATGAAACTGTTAATGGCAAGTAATAATAATAAAGATCAAGATACTCTTACAAGAGAGTTAATTACGCAAGCCCTTGCTACTCAACAAAATAATAAGAAAATAATAATGAATTTAATAATGCAAGATGATTATGATAAAATTGTGGAAATTTTAGAAAGACAAGAAGAGTATCGTAATTTAAGCGTATCGACTAAATATGCTTTAAAATTAGCGAAAAACTTAGTAGATGTCCGCGATAATGGAACCATTCCTAAGTGTATTCAAATCTATACTGATAAAGTTTTTGAAGCCATTGATATGAATAATTTTGAACTAGCCCTAGCGTTAGAGAAAAATAGACTACGGACTAATACTTATAGTATGGATGGTAACTATATTTATCTGCTTCTTGAAAAGTTAGTAACTAAAATTAGAGCAATTAATACTACACCCGTAATTATCCCCGAAGATATGCAAGAAGATATAGATACTTTAACCTTTAATTATGATGATATTGTTAAATATTTAAAGGAAAAAGATTTTAATAAAGCCTTTGTAGCTTTAAACAATTATTTAATTAGTATTAATAAAAGCGAATATGAATTTTTAATTGTTAATTTAATAAAAGCTAGCACTCTTAAAAAAGATCCGTCTTTTGAAGAAGTACTTACTTGTTTAACTGATATTGCCAATGCTAGTTTTTCATTTACTGTTGGGCATTATGTTCAAGAGTTCTACCGAGCTTTAGTAAGTGAAAATTTTCCTCTTGCTAAAGTTTATTTAGAAATTATATCTAAAGGTAATTACTTAGGTCAAGAGTTTACTATTACTGATGGATTATATCAAGTTTTGGCAATGTCAGAAAAAGATTATAATTTTAAAAAAGAATTTGTTATTGATAGTAAAGTAGATGATACAAATGAAACAAATGATACCTTAGATGATTATGAAGTAGATTTAGAAGAAGAGGAAGAAGAGCCAAAAGAAGTTATAGAAGATAATAAAGAAGAAGCCTTAGTAAAAAGTTGTTATCAACAATTAATGAATGAACAAGGAATTATTTTATTAGAACCAATGAGTGAAGAAGAGATATATAAAATTTTAGAAGAAGTTAAAAAATATGAAAATATCGCTGCTTTAGTAATTGGTAATAATGAAGAAAGACGAGTAGTTTTAAAATATAGTTTAATTCTTAAAGATTATTTTAATGTCTCAAATGCTATTGAACTAGCTAATAAAGCTTACAGGTTAGGTAGTTATGATGAATGTATTAGATATAACTTACAATTATTAAGATTCTTTAGGACGCCTCGTTCTAATATATTTTCCAAATTAGGTCTTTGTTATATGAAAAAGAAAAGCATTAATTTAGCCATAACTTATTTAACTGTAGCTAATATAATGGCTAAAGATGAAAATCTTGGTTATGATTATACCGATTTAATTGCGCGTCTTAAAGGAAAAGAAGATGCAACTTATGGAGGAATCCACAAGAAATATTTTAATGTTGGCATTGATGAATTTACTAATGATAATAAATATTATGGTATTAATAATTTTGAAAAAATCAATGATTATATAATTACTAGTACTCTTGATGTTGATAGTGCTTGTGAAGAGTTAAAATTATCTAAAGAAATAACTGATATTATTAAACTTATTTATGCTCGGGAATTTTATATTGCTGGAAATATGGCTTATGGCGATTTATTCCTTAAAGCCTATGAAATGAGTAAATATAAAACCCTTAGAACGAAAAAAATATTTGAAGAAATAAGAAAAAATAAGAAATTATATCAAAATAGACAAAGTGATGAGCAAATTAAATTAGCCTTATCTTTAGTGCCTAGAAAAAATTGACAATATTTTTATCTTTTAATATAATGTTTATATCTTTACTTTTGCAGTTAAAATGAGCAAAACTAGGTAGAAGCTGGCTTTGCTCAATTTTTAAGTGTTGTATA
>CANRDM010000035.1 GCA_947629365.1 uncultured Bacilli bacterium | reverse complement strand
AAATTTCAAACAAAAACGAGAATATTTTTCCCGTTAATGTTTTAAAAATTTTAAGACATTTTCAAAAACTATTGACACAATATCATTTTCGTATTTAATTACTTTTATTATACTAACTGGAACCGGATTTTTAAAACCCGATGATTTCATATGTCTAACACTTGGATCAAAAGATAAATGGCAACCGTTATCAAAAGCTGGAGTAAAATATTGCTTTAAAGCTGGACATTCAATTATTACTTCTCCTCTATTTCCATATCTTAAAGAAGCCCCACCTAGATACCAATCAACTCCTCTATTGTTATTGTATATTTGTCCGTCTTTCTCATATTCTATATATTCATCATTTTCATCATTACCATAAATATAACCCCATTTTAAGTATTGATTATAATGTTCTTTACTAACCACACGATAAACACAATTGGGTTTTAAAAAATAATTATCTATACGTTTAACGGGATGATCTCTTCCTAAAATAAGTTTTTCTTTTGTAGAAAGTTCTTCACCATTGATAATTTTTTCTTGGGCTTTTTTTAAGCCTTTATCGTTTGATAAAGGCATTAAATTAGCATTATAACATTCATTTTCATTCATATATTCTTCTCCTAATCTTTAAATATTCTATTTATAATCTTTTTTGATAACTCATCGATTATAAAAATAAATAAAACTATTATAATACAATATAATATTTGGCTAAAATTCAGTTTAACTATTTTAAATATATTTCTTAGTGGGGTAACAAAAATAATTATTTGCATAATGATTAATATAAACGTACTTTTATTTAAAATTGCATTATTAAATATATTTTTATTTAGGATACTTTTCTTTATATTCTTACAAGAAAAAGCAAATATTATCTCTAATAAGATTAAAGTTAGAAAAGCCATTGTCGCCACTGTATCAATATTATACAACTTTAAATTAACAAAATAAATTAAAAGGATAGCAAAAGTTTTTAAAATTGCTGATAATAATATTTTAGCTAATAAAAATGGTGTAAAAAAACTTTTTCTTTTTTGCATTTTTCTTTTTAAAATATTTTTATCTTCTTTTTCAAAAGCTAATGAAATCGCAGGAATACTGTCAGTTATTAAATTAATATACAATAATTGAATAGGTAAAAATATTTCTATACCCCTAAAGATACCAATAAAGACTACTAAAACTTCAGCAATATTACCAGCGAGAAGATAAACTAAAACATTACGAATATTATCAAATATTCTTCTACCTTCTTTAACTGCTGATACAATAGTTTTAAAACTATCATCAGTTAAAATAATATCTGATACTTCTTTAGAAACATCTGTACCACTAATACCCATACCTATACCAATGTTAGCGCTTTTTAAAGCTGGCGCATCATTAACACCATCACCTGTCATTGCTACAATTTTACCATTTTCTTGCCAAGCATTAACAATTCTTAATTTACTTATTGGGCTCACACGAGCATAAACTGTATAATCTTTAACTTTTCTTTTTAATTCTTCATCACTTAATTTATCTATTTCACTACCAATTATTGCTTCATTATTATTTTTTAATAGTCCTATGTCTTTAGCAATCATTGTAGCAGTAGATAAACTATCACCAGTGATCATAATAGGTTTTATGTGAGCATCAAAACATTCTTTTATTGCTTCTTTAACATCATCTCTTGGTGGATCTATCAATGCCGTCATTCCTAAAAAAATTAAATTTTCTTCCAAGTTAAAATCTATTTTAAAAGTAGATTTTAACTCTTTATAAGCAAACGCTAAAACTCGGTAAGCTTTATTTGCCTCAATATTCTCGATATCTTTTAGTTCTTTTTTTCTTTTCTCAGTTAATTTAACTATGCGATTATTTTCATAAATATATTTACAATGGTTAATTAAATTATCAAAACAGCCTTTGGTATAAATTGTAACATTTTCATTGTCTTTATTTATCGTAGACATTAATTTTCGATTAGAGTCAAATGGTAATTCCCCAATCCTTTCATTACTATTTCTAACATCGGAAATATTTATAAATTGTTCACAACATCTATAAAGAGCAATTTCCGTTGGATCACCAATATATTCCTCGTTATTCTTTATAGCATCATTATTTAACAACATGTTTTTAAAAAGTAAATTAATGTTTTTAAAATACTTATAATTAGATATTTTATTATTATAATATATTTCTCTTACGATCATTTTATTTTGGGTAATTGTTCCTGTTTTATCTGAGCAGATTATTTCCGTACATCCTAATGTTTCAACACTAGAAAGATGCCTTACAATAGCATTTTTCTTAGCCATATTTTCTACTCCTAAAGATAATAAAATAGTTATAATAGCAGGCAGTCCTTCAGGTATAGCAGCAACAGCAAGAGATATAGAAAGCATTAATATTTCTAAAATATTAATTTTTTTGACAAGGCCAATTAAAAACATTATTAGAATAATTATGATAATAATTAAAGATAAAAATTTACTTATTTCATCGATATTTTTTTGTAAAGGCGTAATTTCTTTTTCTTTGGCATTTAAACTTTTAGCTATAAGACCAAATTCCGTATTCATTCCAATTTGACACACAACTGCTAAACATTTGCCATAAACAATATTAGTGCCTGCATATATCATATTTTTACGGGCTGACAAAAGGGTATCTTCTTTTAACTTTTTTGTATTCTTTTCCACTGGAAAAGATTCTCCTGTTAATGAAGATTCATCAACATTTAATGATGCAGCATAAATAATTCTAGCATCGGCAGGTACAATATCTCCGGCTTCTAAAACTAAAATATCTCCTTTAACAACATCTTCGCTATTAATAATCATTATTTTATTATCTCTCTTAACTTTTACTTTTGTCATTTGTTTTTTCTTTAAAGAATTAATAGCGTTATCAGCTTTACACTCTTGAATAAATCCTAATATAGCATTTAATATAACAATAGCTAAAATAATTATGCTATCAGTATATGGTTCATTATTAACAACCGAAATAAATAATGATATTAGCGAAGAAATAAGTAAAACAATTATCATTAAATCTTTAAACTCATTCAAAAACTTAATAAGTAAAGGTGTACTCTTTGCTTCAATAATTATATTTTTACCATCTTTATTTATTCTTTCACTAACTTGTTTACTAGTTAAACCTTTTTCATCTGTTTCTAGTTCTTGTAGAACTTCTTTAATTTCTAAATTATAATACTTCATTTTTCCTCTTATTTATTTATAGTAAATTCTTTACCTTTGGGTTCTATTTCATCTAAAATTTGTAAAAGTTTTTTTATTTGCTTTTCCTGTTTTGATATTTTCTTTTGCAATTTAGTTGCCTTTTTCCTAAATTTTAATTTAAGAAGTAAATCCTTCATTTACACCACTCCATTATAATTATTACTTCAATATTTATTATAACACACTTCAATTTAATTTGAAGTAATAATTATATAATTTTGTTAACTAGCCAAAATATAATGGAGATGATTAATTTGGAAAAAAATATAACTACAATGAGAAATTTAAAAAAAATTGTCAAAGAACAAAATAAATCTCTTACCTCTTTAGCGGTACAATTAGAAGTTTCCCAAGAAGCAATGAGTCAATATATAAGTGGGAAAATAAAGCCGAAAACCGCCACAATTATTGCAATGGCAAAATTATTAAATACTTCAACTGATTATTTACTAGATTTAACTGATAATCCCACTCCTAGCGACTTTAAACTAAGCGAAAAAGAAAATAAATTAATTCAAAACTATCGAAATTTAGACAAAGAAGAAAAAATAAAAATTGAAGCTTATATTGATGCAATGATAGATATAAAAAATAAATAAATACAAAAAGAAAGATTAACTAACTAATCTTCCTTTTTTAAACCTGCAATATCGCTAAATTCAAAAGTATAATCAAGCTTTTTATGATAAGCTTTCTCATAAGCTTCTACTTTTTGTTTATAATCAATTTCGGCCATTATCTTACTATTTACTCTAACTGATTTACTAGGATCTAAGTAAATTGGTTTTAAAACGTGAACAATATATTCAACTTCCTTAAATTCTTCATTATCATCATTTTCTTTATCGATTATTTCAGTAAAGCAGGAAATAACAGGCACATTATTTTCGCAAGCAAATTCATAAGCCCCTCTTTTACAAGGCCTTGGTAAGCGATAATTAAACCACATTTCTTCTTCAGGATAAACTAAAACATAATTATTTTTTTCTAATACTTTTTTAAGTTCCGGTTTAAAGGTTTTAATAATATAATTAGGACTTTTACATAAAGGAATCGTATGTAAACTATTCATTAAGTAACCTAAAAAACCAGGCATTGCTAAATTAGTATCTTGAATAACAATAAATGGATTCTTTTTATAACATTTCTTTATTAATTTCCTAATTAATAAATTATCTAGTGGATTAAAATGATTACTGGTTACAATTGCCCCCTTATTAATATCTTTGATATTTTCTAAACCCTCTATTTTAATATTTTTATCTAATTTTCTTGCCACCATACTAACATATAAAAAAGCTAAACGACTTTCTAAAAAATAAAATATTTTATTTTTTCTAAGACTATAAAACTTATTTAAAACCCTATTAAGTTCTTCTTCACTTAATTTTGGATCATTTACTTCGACTTTTTTATTTAATTCATTATCTAAAATATTTTGTTTAATATTTTTAATAACTTCTTTTTTACTCCCACCAATAATCATCTTTATTTAAAACCTTTTTTCTAAATTACTTTCAAAAACTTTTTTAAAAGTTACCTTACTATGCATAATTTCTTCTGCTCTTTTTACTAATACTTCCAAGGCTTTAGTTGCTTCTTCCTCATCTTCTTTAGTAAAGCTCTCTTTTTCTTTTAAAATGTCTTCTTTAAATAGACTATTCTTAGCATATTCCCAAAAATATTCTTCGTAATCCACCCCATCATAATGCCAAGGTTTTAAAAATAAATTATAATGGACTATTTTAGGATGATCAAAAACTTTCTTACCACCGGTTGGCATTGCATCCCATTCATTAGGTAAATGCAATATTTTGCCATAAGCCATTGCATTAATATAATCTTGATCAGGACAAACAGTATCAAAATGATATTTATTAAGTAAATATAAGAAATGTTTTTCAAATCCTACTTCTCTTAACTTTTTCATATTCATTAAAAGAACTCCAGAATTAATATATTCATTAATACTAACTCCCGCATTAAGGCGAAAATACTCACATAATATAGGGTTGTCAGCACAAGAAATATCTGTACAACCACCAAATAAATTATCTTTTAAATCATAATTATATAACTCTGATATATCACCAGGAATACAAGTATCACTATCAATATAAATGGCTTTATCATATTCAGGAAACATTGTAGGAATAAATATTCTAAAGTATATTGTTAAGGTAAAAAAATCAGCTTTAAGTAAATTTTCTTTACGATTAGTTATACTTTCTAATCCATCTTTCATTTTTGTAAATATTATTTTAGCATTATCTGTTTCTAATGTTTTTAATTTATTTATAGCATCCTCAGTTATTGATTCATAAACAATGTGTATATGATAATCATAATCTTTAGAGGCATTACGAATCAAAGACGCAAGTGCTACAGACAAATAAGGAGCATACCCCGCATCTATTGTAAAAAATATTGGTATTATTTCTTTCATTTACTTCATCCTTCCCATAACCAATTTATATTTATCTAATATATCATCAAAAGAGTGAACTTTTAAAACTTGATGTAACTTATCTATTTGCCAAGGTTTAATTGTTTGCTTTTGAACCTTTGGCCAAAACTTAAATGTGGTCGTAAAATGTCTAAAAACAGTATCATCACTTTCACCTTTTTGTTCATTATAGATACGATCAACAATTAATTTCTTTTTAGCATACCAATTAATTGCGGATTGATCTGGTAAAAGCATTTTATTTTTTTGACATAAATGCCGACACTTTTCAAAAAGCTTGGTCTTTCTTATTAAATCTAAATTTAAAAGTAAAACCCCTGAATTAAGATAATCTTTTATTACAACTTTCTTTTTATAAAAATGACTACCATAATAATCTAAGACCCCGACTACTTCATATGAAGTATTATCAATATTATAAAATTCATTTGGATTTTTTAAACAAACAACATCATTATCTAAATAAAGAATTTTACTAGGTAAATCACTTACTAGATCAGCATATAATCTAAGCATACAATAAGGAGTAAAAAAAGTATCAATATTGGCAAGAGGTAAACATTCATTAACTATATCTGTAATATCATATAACTTAACAAAACTATCTTTATTTTTTTCTTTAACTATTTCATCAAGAATACTTATTTCTTTATTTGTTAAGGGTTTATAAATTTTATTTTCATTTTGATACTGCATTGTCAAAACATAAATACATAATTTATCTTGTCCATTTTTTAATAATGACAAAATTGATATTACTAAACCATCAATGATGTTAGCATCTCCACAATAAAGCACATTCATTTTTTACCTCCTTAATTATTTAAATCATCACCATATATCGCTATATAATAATCATCTATTTTTTTAACTATAAAATTATTTAAACTTAAAGTATGCACATTTTCTAATCCGTAAGCTAAACCCAGCCCTAAATATTTGACATAACTTTCTTTTTTAACCCATATTTTAGTAAAGTCTTCATCACTTTTTATTAACTTCTTTTCATCTTCATCAAATACTTTTTCCATAACTTTGGAACGCATCGTTATTTTTTCAATATCTACTCCTACTTCTTTATTTGAAATAACTAATACAGTATATTCGTAAGAATGACTAATATTAAAATATAATTCATTATTTTTTAAATATGGTTTACCATAAGAATTATAAATTATTTCTTTTTTAATTTTATATTCATCTAATACTTTTTTTAATAATTCTTTTGATGATGTATTTTTTTCAATATATAATTTATACATGCTTACTTTCTATGTATTTAACAATATCATCAACGGTTTGTAAATTTTTAATATCTTTATCTAATATTTCAATATTATATTTTTTTTCAAATGCTGCGATTAAATCAACTAAATCTAGTGATTCTAATTCTAAATCTCTAATTAAGTTAGCATTCTCCTTTATATTTTCTTTAGGTATTTCTAATACCTCACTTATTATATTAATTATCTCTTCTTTCATTATTCTTCTCCTATTCTATTTCTTAATATTTTACCATTATGATTTTTAATAAATTCTTTACTTCTTAATTTAAACATAGCAATTTGATGATTTTTAGGTCGATTCTTATTATAATTATAAATAAGATTTTCAAAATATTCTTCATTTCCTAAATATTCTTCATTAGGATAAATACTCGCTACTAATTTATTGCCATCTTCATAAGCAATGACTTCACAAATTGCTTTATCTTTCATTAATTCACTTTCAATTTGCTCAGGGCTAATATTTTCGCCATTACTTAAAATAATAATATTCTTTTTTCTTCCGGTAATAAATAAGAACCCATCATTATCTAGATATCCTAAATCGCCGGTATAAAAGTAACCATCTTTTACTACGGCATTCGTTGATCCTTTATCTTTATAATAACCTTTCATTACTATATCGCCACCAACACATATCTCACCATCAATAATTTTTACAGTTACATCCCGACAAACTTGACCAATACTGCCATCTTTATAATAATGATTACGATTTACTGAAACCACTGGTGAGCACTCGGTAATCCCATATCCATTTAAGATATTGATTCCTAAATCTCTAAACCATTCAACATATTTTTGATCTAAGTAAGCTCCCCCACAAATAATATGATGAAGATTACCCCCAAATTCATTTAAGATATCTTTAAATAATTTATTTCTAATATCGATATTTATTTTTAATAAATAATGACTTAACTTTAAAGAATTTTTTAATAATTTTTCTTTATGCGCTAGCCTCGCATTCTTCCATATTTGCTTATAAAATGTTTCAATAAAAGCGGGAACTACAAAAATGGTATCCGGTTTATTTTCTTTTAAATCTGAAACAACGTATTTTAAACTTTTATTTAAGAATATCTCTTTACCATAATATAAGGGTTTTAAAATGCCAGTGATTATTCCAAAAGCGTGATGAAATGGTAAAAGACTCACAACTGAACCATCGGGTTTAAATAATGATGATGCCCCGTATATATCACTCGCAATATTTTTTTGGGTTAAAACAACTGGTTTACTGGCCCCGGTTGTTCCTGATGTAAAGAAGATAGTGGCATCTTTATCATTATCAATAGCTATTTTTTTATCTTTAATTTTATTTACTTCGTAATTTACAACTTCATCTATGGCCATTACTTTATAAGGCATATCTTTGACAAATAAATTATAAGAAGCTGAATAACAAATAATTTTTGTATCACTTTTTTTAAGGAGACTTGTTAAATCAGTTTCATTTATATCTTTATCCATTACAACACAGACATTATCACTTAATATAATTGCTAAAAAGATAACTACCCAGTTATAACTATTTTCACCAATTAAAGCAATATGTTTATTATGAAAATTATTTCTAAAATACTTACTTACAGAGTAAACATCATTATAAACATCTTTAAATGTTTTTTTAACTTTTTCATTATCAATTTTATAACTAAATGCTATATCATTAGCATAACTTTTAAGCATTAATTCTAATAATTCACTAATATTATTGATTTTAGTGTGGGGATAATAATCATAATCTTTATTCTGCACTTTCATTTTCTAATCTCCTCATCCTTAACTACTATTATACCATATATTAATATATTTGAAAAAGAATACTAATTAAAATAATTATGACTATAAAAAGATAATTCTTTAATTGTAAAATTATTAAAAATTGTAAACTGCATTAAACTGTTAACTGTTCTTTAGACAAATTTTTTATATATTCTAATACACAAGTTATTGCATCACTAATTGGTATATCAAGCCAATTGTTTTTAGGGTTTTTTAAATTACTTTTATAAATATCTGAATTAAATATTTTTTTTAGCCTTGAATAAATACCATCTATTGTTTTTTCTCGCATGTTATTATCATTAAATATTATTATTTGAAATGCTTTTAATAATTTTATAGCATCTATTTCTTTAGAAGTTATTAAGTAATAAAAATCAAATAAATCCTTATATCTGGTTGATCTAATTCCTAATTTAAGTAATGATTTTAATTTTTCTGTAAAAATTTGTTCTGGAGAATTAATAAGTAAACTAACGCCATCATTTAAGGCATCTAAATTAAAGTAATAATTATCTTGTTCTAATTCAAATAATTTATGAACGCCTATATCCAATTTAGTATCAATTACATAATTATAATTATCCACCAATTCTATATAAACTCTTTTTCCATTATAATCTTGGTGATGTAATTCTTCTATAGGAGATTTTATTTTAATATTAATATTATCACTCGTTGAATTAAGTTTATTTATAAATTCTTTTATAGAGTTATCTTCTAAAGAATATTTGATAAAGTCTAAATCTAAATCGCGAGTTGCTCTTCTAGTCGAATGAGATATACTATGCATTACTACTCCACCTTTAATAGTAATATTATCTTTAAATTTACTTTTAGCAATTTTATTTAAAATAACATCTTGACTAGCTTTAGATCTTGCGTCGATCAATTCATAGCCCAAAGCAACATTATTTCTCACTATTTCCTCTAAATTCATTAGAAAACCTCTCGCATTAAAGCATTAGCTAAATTTGTACCGTTTTTATATAATGATAGATATTCTTCTATTTTATACATATCTAAATCATCAACAATTTTTCGATAATTTAAAATTATTTCTTTATAATAATCAAAAGGAATTTGATTTCTTTTTCTGATTAATTCAACTAATAATCTTTCTTTATTATATATTTTTACTTTTTCTCCATCAATTATAATCTCTTCTTTACCTGCATTTAACTTTTCCTTAGGAACCCACGTTTGATCAACCTTATTATCTTTTATAATATTGGAATTTCTGCTAGTAGCAATATAAGTTTTGTTTGGAATGACATCAGTTAAATCATAATAATAAAATGCTGAGTCCATTGTTATAATTGAATTAGGATACTTTTTGGCTACTGCAACTACTGGATTTACTAAATCTTTATCAGAATAAATTCCACGTTTAATTTTAAATACCTCTTTTTTGACTAAGGCTTTTGCTAAATTATATCTAGTCCCATATTTTTTTAAAATTTCTTTTCCTGTATAAAGCATAATATCACTCCTTTTCAAAATACCATACATTTTTTTAATTCTTGTATGGCGTTTTGCAAATCAATATTAGTATAACATTACATTGAAAAAAAGTAAATATTTTTTTACAAAACACCATACAACTTTTGCGTTTCTGTATGGTGTTTTAAAAAAGTTATTTATTTAACCAAAAGATTATTATTATCAAAATCAATTAAATTTTTAATATCTTCTTCTGTTAAAGAAGATAAAGAAACATTACCATCAGTACCTTTTTCAATTAATTTATCAGCCAATATTTGTTTTTTCTTTTGTAACTCTAATATTTTTTCTTCAATTGTTCCACTCGCAATTAATTTTATAACTTCTACTTTTTTCGTTTGGCCTATGCGGTGAGCTCTATCCGTTGCTTGATTTTCAACTTGGGGATTCCACCATAAATCTAAGTGAATTACTACATCAGCACTAGTTAAGTTAAGACCAGTGCCTCCACTTTTAAGGGTTATCAAAAATACATTGGTTGTATCAGTATTAAATTTATCAACTAAATCTTGCCTTATTTTGCCTTTAACACTACCATCAATTTGATAAAAAGTGATATTATTTTCTTTAAATTTATCTCTTACTATATCTAAAGCTTTTTTAAAACTAGTAAAGATTAATATTTTATGACCATTAGCAATACTTTCTAAAACCGTTTTGATTAACTCCTCAATTTTTGAACTAATGCCATCATAATTTTCATAAACTAATTTTGGATCAATACATATTTGTCTTAAACGCATCAAAAGAGTAATTATCTCAACTCTTTTGCTACTAAAACTTCCCTCTTTTAAAAGCTCATCAATCTTTTCTTTAACATTTTT
>CANRDM010000034.1 GCA_947629365.1 uncultured Bacilli bacterium | reverse complement strand
CAGAAGAAAGTAAAAATGAAGAAATAAATAACATATTAGGAATACCATTTGATATAGAACATAAAGAAGAATTATTAAAAAGAATTGAAGAAATAGAAATAAAATACCGAGCCTTTTATGAATATCGCGAATCATTAGAATATGGAGAATTAGTCATAGATGAAAGTGATTTAACAAATATCTATAATTTAAAATTTGGGACATTAACGATAAGTAAAGATGGGATAATTGAACCATTTGTAAATGATGAAACAGATAAAATAGAAATAGAATATTATCAAAATATAATATTTAGTATGGTTCAAGATATCATAATGGGAAGAAATGAATATTTTAATGAATTATTTAGTAAAGATTATACGAATGCTACTAACCTATTATTAGAATTTTTAAAAAATGAAGATGATACTTTAAATTATGAAACGATATTAAGAAAATTTTTTTTATTTAACATCATTTTATCTTTTAATACTAAAGATGGATTTAATAATTTTTGTAATAATGTTATGTTGGATTGCGCTTTTCTATCTGAAAAATATTTACTATGGCATCAATATTTACCAATTAGTACTGTAGCTATATTAAAGCATTATAATTTTAATTATATTCGTGGATGTTCATTTGGTATTTGGCCATTTATCTTGTTACCTAATAATATTTGTGAACTTTATTATTTATATAAAAAAAATAATATAGACAAAGATAATTATTTTTATTTTCCAGAGGGAATTAAAAGAATAAGGATTACTAACGATACAATTGCTAATAATATAAAAGCTAATTATTTAGAGGAAAGAAAAATAATTAACGCCATTATAAAAGATGCTGAAGATAAAATTCTTGTTTTTCCTGATTCTTTAGAGGAAATTGATTCTTTTGAAATTGAAAATAATAATATTAAGGGCATTGTTTTAAATGATAATCTTAAAAGGTTAAATTCTTTAGCTCTTGCAAATCTTCCATTTGAAAAAATTAATATTCCTTCTTCTTTAGAATCAATAGATATTTCATCTTTACAAAATTGGGAAAATTTAAGTACTATTCAATTTGATAACTTTCATAAATCAGAATTATTTAAAAGTGAAAACGAACAATTGCAAAATCTATTTTATCAATTTTATCAATTTATAAAAATGAGTTATAATTTGACAAAGATTAATAAATCACTTAAAAAATTTATATTTGCTTTTGATGATATGGAAAGTATTGAAGTACCAGCTAGTTATTTTAACGTTGGCCATATTACTAATCTTTTTCTTCAAAGTCTAAGCGTTTCAGAATCTAGTGAAATTATTAATAATAAAGGTAAAAATTTTAATGCTTTAGAATATTTTGCCAATAATTTTAAAAAGAAATTTTATGAATTATTGCTAAAAAGAAGAGATTATTTTATGAAATTGCAACAAGTGTTACCAGATAGTGAACAAATTCATATTAATAGTGATCCATTAGAATTAGTAGAAGATATTAAATTAATTGAAATTAAATTAAAAAATTATGTTACTAATAATGAAGATTTAGAAAAAGAGATCCATAATGAAACAAATCGTTACAAAGAATTTGCATTAGACAAATTTAATTTTTTAAGAATTTATGAACCTTTATATTCAAAACAATCAACCAGATTTAACACTTTAAAAACTAATGCCCCTGTATTTTTAAAATACTCTAATATAAATATTGTAACAGAAGATGATTTACTAAATTTATATTATTTAAAATTTATCGATTTAGTAACTTATAGTTTAATAGATGGGAAATTAGCTGAACCAATAACAATAGAAAATACCGATGAAGAAGATTTAAAATATTTAAAGCAAGTTGTTTTAAAAATTGTAAGCGGTCACCCAAGCAAAAATAATAAATTTAATTATTTAATTAATGAAATTTTAAAAGATAACGAAAATGAAGTTGATCCAGAAAAAATATTAAGTAATTTCTATTTATTAAATATATTATTATGTTTAATAAATCCTAATATTTTTGGTTTATTTCGTAATATAGAAGTTCTTACAAATGGAACCCAATTAGATGATTATGTAATGTTTAAATTTAGTAGGAATATACCAATGTATAGTATATGTGATATTTATAATTATACTAAAGCTAATTATCAAACTAGTATAACCCATAATAATGTTAGCTTTAATATAGATAAAAAATTTTATGAATTATATAATTATTTTCAATATGATTATCAAAATGAAAAAAAGCTAAAAGAAAAAAAACACTATTCTTATTGGGATGAAGAGGTAGATTTCTTTTACGGTTTTCCGTGGGGAATAAAAGAAATTAATATTAATAATTATAATGATGCATCAAAAGATGAAAAAACTTTATTAAAAAAAATTAGGGAATCTGCGAAAGACAAGCTTGTTGTTTTTCCTGAATCTCTTCAAGTTATTAAAGGTAGTGTTTTTGGTAATGTTCAAACCTATGCTCCTATTTTTGATGATGGATTAACTTATATTTTAGAAGATGCTTTTAGTAACCAAGATTATAAAACTTTATATTTTTCTTCTTTTATTAAGACTATTGATGATAATGCTTTTAATTTTAATAAGATAGAAATAATTCATATTGATAACATACCCCCTGATAAAATTACTGATCTTTTCTTTATTACTAAATTTTTTGAAAGAGTTAAGGTTGCTAATTCTAATACAAAATATACCTTAGTAACAAATTTAAAAAAAATAGTTTTTAACTATACCGATTTAGATATAGAAATTACAGTTGATGTTAAAAAACTTTTAGAAGAAGGATTCAGCGATATATCAGATACTTATTTATTAGAGACATTATTAGAAAAAATAAAAAATATTGTAATAGATAATGTTGATAAAGATAATGTTAAAAAACTTAAAAAATAGAAGGTTGTCTCTTCTATTTTTCATTTTCTACTAAATTTTTATAATAATTATATCTTTTAATAGCAAATTCTTTTTGACTATCTAATAATTCTTTAGCATATTCAGGATTTTTTATTTTTAGAGCATTGAATCTTACTTCATTATTTAAAAATTCATCATATTTAGAAAAATCAGGTTCCTTACTATCAAGATATAACTTTTCTTCTATAGGATTATAACGCATCAATAATTGATATCCAGATGCCACTGCTAATTTTTCTTCTGAAACACTACAAGATAAACCATTTTTTATACCGTGTTCAACACAAGGAGAATAAGCAATAATCAAAGCTGGTCCAACGTGTTCCATTGCTTCTTTAAATACCTTTATAGTATGCATCACGTTGCTTCCAAGACAAATACTAGCTACATAACAATTGGGATAACTCATAGCTATTCTAAATAAATCTTTTTTATATGTCTTCTTTCCTAAGTCAGTGAACTCAGCAACTGCCCCTAACTTACTTGCTTTACTTGCTTGACCTCCAGTATTTGAATAAACCTCAGTATCAAGAACTAAACACTTGATATTTTCATTTTGACTAAGCATATGATCAAGTCCACCAAAACCAATATCATAAGCCCAGCCATCGCCTCCAACGGCTAAGACAACTCGACTAGGTAGATAATCTATCAAATCTTTTAATTCATTTGATATTTTTTCTTTCATTAATTTATTTTTAACATCGGTAGTAATTTTTACATCATCAATATTATCTAGCCATTCTTGAAATAATTTTTTAATATTATCATTAACCTTATCTAAATTATCTTCCATAATTTTCTTAATTTGTTTTCTTTTATTTTGGTATGAAAGATGCATACCTAAAGCAAATTCAGCATTATCTTCAAATAAAGAATTAGCCCAAGGAATACGATATGGAGTAGATGGAGCACTACCACCATAAATTGATGAACATCCAGTCGCGTTGGCAATAACTAATTCATCGCCAAAAAGTTGAGTAAATAATTTAATGTATGGTGTTTCTCCACAACCAGCACAAGCTCCATTAAATTCAAATTTACTTCTTCTTAAACTTGCT
This sequence comes from uncultured Bacilli bacterium, assembly GCA_947629365.1. GTDB lineage: Bacteria > Bacillota_I > Bacilli_A > RF39 > UBA660 > SIG200. Next base: position 8,235 of record CANRDM010000034.1, on the reverse strand, counting down.
CCTTTTATGTTATATTTATCCATTAATTCGGGATTTTCATAAGTGTCAAAATATTTAGCCACTATATCCCTATTATCTTTATTACCACCGCCAAAAGATAGAGCATTAACTGGACAATTTTTAATACATAAACCACAACCTGTACAATCACTTTCACTTATAGCTAAATAATAATTGTATTCTTCATTACCAATTAATTTTTTCCCTATATCATCTTTTAAAACTAAAGGCCTTATAACACTATGTGGACAAATTATATTACATAAACCGCATTCAATACATTTTTCTTTATCCCATACTGGCACTTCATAAGCCGTCTTTCTTTTTTCATATTTTGAAAGGCCACTTGGAAATGCACCATTTCTAAATGGCAATAGTTCACTAACCTTTAATTCATTACCCAAACGATGATTAATTCTATCAAAGATATTCATATCTTCTTTATTACTTTTATTATTATAATCAATATTTTCTAATTTTTTTAATTCATTTAAAGAATCATTTAAGGCTTTTAAATTATTATTAATAATATCTTCACCCTTAGTTAAAAATGTTTTTCTTATTAATTCAGATACTTCTTCATAACCATTTTTAATATTAAGAAGTTTTAAAATAATAACTTCCATTATTTTATTAATTTTACCAGCAATATGATTATTAATAGAAATTAATGAAGCATCAATATAATAAACTGTTATATTTTTTTCTTTAATTATCTTTTTGATCTCATTAGGTAAATATTCTTTTAATTCATCATCTTTTTTACTTGTATTAATTAGTAATATACCATTATTTTTAATATTATCTAAAAGATGGAATTTTTGAAAATATTCTTCTTTAGTTACAACCACTATTTCTGGATTTAAAACATAATAGGGTGCATTAATCTCATTTGTGCTCCATCTTAAATTAGATACTGTAACTCCCCCGCTTTTTTTAGAATCATATTCAAAATATCCTTCCACATAATAATCATTTTTACTAATTATTTTAAGAATTTCTTTACTCGCACTAACCATTCCATCAGAGCCAAAGCCAAAAATCTTAATTTCTTTTGCTGGCAAAGTTAAATCGTAATCATATTCTTTTAAAGATAAATTAGTTACGTCGTCTATAATACCTATAGTAAAGTTATTTTGAATATTTTCATCTAGCATTTTAAAGACACTATAAATATGTTTAGGTGTTGTATTTTTACTTGAAAGGCCATATCTGCCACCCACTATTTGAATGTTTTTATTTTTAAGAGCACTTACAACATCAAGATAAAGAGGTTCACCGACACTACCAGATTCTTTAGTTCTATCTAAAACAGCAATATTTTTTACCGTATTAGGTAAAACGGCCAATAAATATTTTGGACTAAATGGACGATATAAATGAACTGTTATAACGCCAACTTTCATACCCTTTTTATTTAAATCATCAACTACTAACTTTATTGTATCAGTAACACTACCCATAGCTATGATAACATTTGTTGCTACATCACTACCATAATATTCAAAAGGTTTATAATTAGTTTTCATTATCTTGTTTATTTCTTGCATATAATGATTTACTATATCAGGCATCTTTAAATATAATTCATTTCGAGCCTCGACTGATTGAAAATAGATATCTTCATTTTCTGCTAAACCATATTGCATATTAGAAGATACATTTAGTGCTCTTTTTTTAAATTCATTAATACTATCCCAAGGAATTAGTTTTAATAATTTTTCTTTATCTATCTCTTCAATTGTATTTAATTCGTGACTTGTTCTAAAACCATCAAAAAAGTGAACAAAAGGTAAACTTCCTTTAAGCGCTGATAAATGAGCCACTGCTGCTAAATTTTGGGCATCTTTCACATTTGAGGATGATAACATACAAAAACCAGTCTGTCTAGTTGCATAGATATCAGAATGATCACCAAATATTGATAGAGCGTGCGTAGCTACAGTTCTACTTGCAACGTGAATAACTCCCGGTAAACATTCTCCAGCCATTTTATACATATTAGGAATCATTAATAATAATCCTTGACTAGCAGTAAATGTTGTAGATAGTGAACCAGTAAGTAAGGCCCCGTGCATCGCTCCAGCGGCTCCTGCTTCAGATTCCATCTCGATAACATTAGGTTTAAATCCATAAAGATTTGTTAAATCACTATGGGTTAAATAGTCAATATTTGATGCCATTGGACTAGACGGAGTAATAGGATATATACTACATATTTCACTAAATAAATAAGCAACTTTACTACAAGAAGTATTACCATCAACTGTTATTTTCATCATCATCACCTATTTAAAATTATAAAATAAAAATTATTAAAAGAAAAGATGGATAAGAATAATTGTTATAAATTATTGATTATTTAAACATACTAAAATTGAGGTGCTTTATGATAAAAATTGCAATAAGAGCAATTATAATGTTTTTTGTTTTATTTATAATTGTTAAAATACTTGGTAAAAAACAAATCAAAAATTTAACATTATATGATTATATTTTAAGTATTACTTTAGGATCTATTACAGCAGATAGTATTATTAGTTTAGATACTCCGATATATGATGGGATTATTGCCTTAATCGTATTTGCCATTATTGGTTACGTTGCTTCTCTTCTTTCCTATCACAGTCATACCGTAGAAGAAATAATGGATGGAGAACCTTTAATATTATTTGAAAATAATAATTTTAATTATCAAAATTTAGATAAAGCTAAATTAAGTGTAACAAAAGTTTTAGAAGGCTGTCGTTTAAAAGGTTGCTTTGATATTAATGAATTAGAATCAGCAATTTTAGAACCATCGGGAGACATATCAATTTTATTAAAAGAAAAGGCTAAACCAGTAACCGGAAAAGATTTAAAAAATAATATTCAAAAGAATAATAAAAAGCAAAGCCTAAATTATATTATTGTGGTTGATGGGGCAATAAATGAAGAAGAACTTAAAAAAGCTAAAAAAACTAAAAGTTGGTTAAATAATTATTTAAAAAGTAAAAAAATAACTATTGAAAAGATTTCTTTATTAACAGTTAATAAAAATAATAAAGTTACTTTATATTGTAAATAAAAAATTATAAAACACTAAGTAAATGCTTGGTGTTTTATTAATTAAATATAATTTATTTAGAAATTTTTGGTATATCAATTATCGAAATAATTCTAACTTTAATTTTATTATATCCTAATAATTTAGAGTTTGATATCAATTTGGCGCCCTAAAGGAAGAAATACAACAACTTTTTAAGTTAAATAATAATTGCTATAATCACTAACTATATAATTTAATGCTAAATTTATTAAAATATGATTTTTATGATATAATGAAATAGAAAGTAGGTGTTGTAATGGATTTATATAGTTTAAATGTAACTACTAGTAATATTGGAGGATATTTCAGTAGTGAACAATTAGATATGTTATCAATTATTCAATGCCAAACTTGTGAAGAAGTTGTTTCTTTTGTACATCAGTGCAAACAATTAAACGGCATATTTTCAAAGGAAGATTTGCAAAATTTTATTAATCAAGATTTAGATCAGTTAAAAAGAAGTGTATTTAAAAAATACCAAGATACTTTAGTACCGCATAATAGTAATAAACAAGTTATATTAGATAATACATTACATCGTTTAAGTATTAAACAAGAAGATATCGAGGTCATTAAAAGAATCTATAGAAATAAAAATATTGAAACAATAACATATATTAAAGAATATATAAAAAATAGATACCAAAATAATTATGAAGAAATTTTTAAACAGGCTCATAGATTTATTTCTACTGAACGGGATCAAAATAAAATGCCTAATTTATATGATGAGTTTGTATTGCTTAATGAAAAATTATCAACATTTAATACTTTACTAGTGGGATCAGGGAAACCAGAAGTTGTTATAAACGAATTTTTTGACGAAGATATTCAAGAACGATTTGATTTCTATTTTGCTAAAAATGATTTAGACTTTGCATTAAGAAATAATAAACATATACGATTTCATTCGCTTCTAACCAAAGGAGCAGCTGAAAGTTTATTTACAGGAAGATCAAAAGATGAAATTTTAAAAATATTAACTTCTTATGTTAAATCCACTATAGATTTTATAAATGAATATAATGAAACACATAGATTAGCAGATGGAACACCTGTTATAAATGCTGTTGATTTATTTAATGAAATTGTAAGTTTTGATAAAAACAGTCAAGGACAGTATGAAAATATATGGGAAAGCCGTTATGGTATAACAATTCAAGATTTATGTAATGTATTTGAATATGCTAAAACTCATAAACCTGAAGGTGTGAGTTATTTATATAATGAGCCATTTTTAGAAGATTTTGAAAGAAGAAAAAAAGTTGTTGAAGTATTACAATCAATAAATTCTATTTCAAGTGGTTTAATTGATACTTTAGGTTCGCAAATGCATATAACTTTTAGAACTAGTGATGAACAAATACAAGAATGTTTTAAAGATTTTAAATTTTTACAAGATAAACAAAATATCAATATTCAAATAACTGAATTTGATTTATCTTTAAGTGAAAGTGAAACTTTAAAAACAATTGGGGATAATCCTGAAATTTCTTATGAAGAAGTTTATTCTATGAAGAAAGATAGAATCAATAGTATATCATCTATCATCAATAATTCAGGAGTAAGATTAAATGGAATATCATATTGGTCTTTAACTGATAATGTTGATTGTAATTTAGAAAGAGTTAGAACTAAACTTTTGAGTAAAGGCGTTATAAGTGATATCGGCCAAATTCCTACTGTTTGTGGTGGACTAATTCCAACTTCTTCACAATACACTAATTTATATAACAATATTGATATACAAACTGAAGGTTATAAAAAGCATTAAATTTTAAGTATATTGACTTTGTCAATATGCAAGTGTGTTTTCTAAATTGACAAAATAAAACTACTTTCAAGCTAATTTGAGAGTAGTTTTCTATTTTTACTCGAATTTTCCGAGTTTGATATCAATTTGGTGGAGTAGAGGAGAGTTGAACTCCTGTCCAATATAATCTATAGAACAATATCTACAAGTTTAGTTGGAATTTATTTTATTATATAGACAACTCCAACCCATTTTCTATATAACAAGATTAATTTAATATTCATTATTTTACATTAATCAAATAAAACAATATATCTTGTATATATGAACCTTATATATTCTCTACAAGCAAAGATTATATAAAGTGCTCCTACGCGTTAATCTTAAGCGTATGCTGGAGCGAAAGAATAACTTTCGTTATTTATTTTTTTGTGCATTTTAGGTATGCCTACCACTTGCAATCATTCCTAGTTTTTATATGTCGAAACCAAACTACCCCAAGTAAATAAATTATAGCATATTTTTGTTCGTTTGTAAAATGAATATATTAAAAAATGTTGAAAATCATAGAGTTTTCAACATTAACAGATATTTGAAGTTGATTTAGCATTTAAATCTAAGTCTGCAAACTCTTTTTTTAAATATAATGGATAAGCAGCTGCCCCGATCATTGCGGCATTATCAGTGCAATATATAAATTCTGGTAAACTTAGTTCGGCATCATATTTATCACATAATTTTTGAACTTCACTTCTTATATATTTATTTGCGGATACTCCTCCCGCAATTATAACATTTTTTATATCTGTTTCTTTTAGTGCTTTCTCTAATTTTCTTGTTAATTCTTCAACTGCTGCCATTTGGAAAGAACAAGCTAAATCAGCTTTATTAATTTCATTTCCTCTTTGACGTTCATTATTTACTAAATTAATGACGCTGCTCTTAAGACCACTATAACTAAAATTATAAGTATCATCGTTAGCCATTTTAGGAAGTTTATATGAATTTTCTCCTTCTTTAGCCAATTTTTCTATATTAGGGCCACCTGGATATTTAAGGCCAATAACTCTAGCCACTTTGTCAAAGGCCTCACCTATGGCATCATCTAGTGTTTCACCTAAAAGTTCAAATTCATAATCATCAGTCATTTTGATTAACTCGGTATGCCCGCCACTTATAACAAGAGCTAAGGTAGGAAAATGTAACTTATTATCAATTTTATTAGCGTATATATGACCAATTAAATGATTTACTTTAATAAGCGGTAAATCATAAACATATGATAAAACCTTAGCAAATTCCACTCCCACTAACAAAGAACCCAAAAGACCCGGTGTATAAGTAACAGCAATCGCATCACAATCACTTACTTCCATTTTAGCTTTTTTTAAAGTTTCTTCTAAAACCATTGTAATATTTTCTGTATGCATTCTAGAAGCTATTTCTGGAACAACACCACCAAAATCAGAATGCGTGTCCATTTGGGTTAATATAGTAAGTGCTATAACTTCACAGCCATTTTTAACTATAGCAATACTAGTTTCATCACAAGAAGTCTCAATGCTTAAAATAAATACATCTTTCATTTCATCACCTTTTTCATTATGTATGCATCGTTTTCTCCATAATATTTTTTTCTAATATTAATAATTTCAAAACCAAATTTTGTATATAAATTATAAGCAGTATTATTATTACTAGCAACCTCTAAAAATATTTCATCGCCTAAAACTAAATAGTTTTCTTCAAAGTATTTTAATAAATTTGTACCTACACCTTGATTACGATAATTTTGATCAACAACGATTATTTCTAATTCATAACAATCAATATTATGATAAACAATTAACATTCCATTTAAAACCTGATTTTTCTCACTAACTAATATAATATATTTATTATTATGAATATACGCACCAATATTATAAGTATTAACAAAATTATCTATAACTTGTGTACCCAACTTATTAATATTTTCTAAATCAGTTTCTAAAGCTTTTCTAATCATTTTTCCACATCTATTTTTTTAACATATATAGGATTTACTTTATGAGTATTTATATCTTCTTTAGTTAAAGCAAATTCAATTATATTTTCAAAATCTAAATCACAGTCCGTAATTACATTATAATTTTTAGTATATTTTTCATATTCATTATTGGTTAAATATTCAAAATCACCAATTAGATTATAATCATTATCAAAGATACCAATATAATAACCATTTTTATCATTAAAACCAACTATTTTCTCATTTTCTGTAGTACTTAAGGCTAAACATTCTAAAGAGGTTATAGTTCTTATAGGAATATTCATTGTATAAGCTAGGGTTTTAGCCACAGTTACACCAAGACGAACTCCCGTAAATGAACCTGGACCATTAACAACAATTATTGATTCTGGCGCTTCATCTTTTAAAACTTTTTTTATTAGAGGCATTAAAATTCTACTATGCTCTTTTTCATCTTTAACTATTTCTTTTCTTATAATTTTTCCATCTTTATATAATATTACAATAATATCAAAAAGATGGGTATCAATAAATAAATGCATAATTCCTCCTTATAAAACAGATTCACATAATTCTTCATAGATTTTACCGTATGGTTTAAATAATAGAATTCTTGTATTTTCATCAACTATTTTAAATACTATTTCTAATCTTTCCTCTGGTAAGTCATTTTTGATCATATCTGACCATTCGATAATGGTTACACCACCTTTATTATAATAATCTTTAATACCTAGATCTTCACTAACTTCATCTAATCGATAAACATCCATATGATATAAAGGCAATTCTCCATTCATATATTCTTTAATAATGTTAAATGTCGGACTAGTTATATTATCCTCAATGCCTAAAGCTTTAGCAAAACCTTTAACAAAAACTGTTTTGCCACTACCAAGTTCTCCATCTAAACAGATAACCATATTAGGAAATTTTTCACTTTCAATGTTTTCCGCAATATTTAATGTATCATCTAGATTTTTCGAAACATATTTAAAATCCATAATATCACCTATTTAATTATAAATAAAAAGTCTTATTTAAACAAGATAATTATTATTATTTAACACAATTAAACATTTATATTATTTTTTTTAATAATTTTCCTTCTATATATAGTTATAGTTTGAAAATAGTTAATAAAAAATTCTTTTAAATTTTAAATGCAAAGATAAAGAAGTAAGGTTTTGATTAACTGAATAACAATAATCATAGTTTAAAGGTATGCTTAATACTTTTTCAAGAAAGAATCCATAGTTATTCCTATTCATAAAATCAAAACCTCCTAACGAATATATATTTTAACATATTTTTAGGCAAAAAAAAACTGGCGACTACCTATTTTTGCTTTCACTATCTTCGGCGTATTAGTGCTTAACTTCT
>CANRDM010000033.1 GCA_947629365.1 uncultured Bacilli bacterium | reverse complement strand
CACTTTTTATTTTTAACGGCAATAAATTGCCTTTAAACCCTTCAAGGGTTTTGTAAGATCTAAAATTACATTTATATTTGCTCCAAATGAAGAAATAGAAATATATCCAGCCCATAAAAAGAATAATAAAGAAACAAGAAATACACTACTTAATAAAACGTAATTTTTAAATTTTTCACTTTTACTTAAATTTTTCTTATTTTTCTTTATCATTTATTATCTTTACTTCCTCCATAATTTATTTAAAATATACCATACTATTTTAAAAAAAGACAATATTTAATTTTATAATTCTACAAGAGAATTTTATGATTCAGATTTAATTAAAATTATAACTGGAATAAGAAGATGGGGAAAATCTATTATCTTAGATCAAATAATGGCTGAAATAAAAAAATAAGCTCTAATATAATACTCCTGCGACCTAACAGTTAACAATTAAAATATTTTTTTATAATTTTAAATTTTCAATTGATAATTTCACGACAAATCGGCTTATTTTCGGCTTTTTTAAATTTTTTAAATATTTGTCGGTTAAAATATAATCTACATTTCTAATCTGCTTTTCATCTAGACTTTTCAGTATTTGATCCTAATCATTTTTTTCTAAAACATAGTATCCATTAATAAATTTGCCAAAAACATAATCGTCACTTTTCCATTCAATAATTAAATATTGTTTTCCTAAAATCTTTTGATAAGTATATTTACATAGTATCTGGTAAAATTAAATTTATAATAAAATTCGTGAATTGACTTCAAAAAATTGTCATAAATGTATGTGTTTTTGGACGCACAAAAAACAAACCCTTTATTTATAAGGATTTGTTTCATATTCTTTAATGGCGCCCGATGTAGGACTCGAACCTACGACCTAACGGTTAACAGCCGTGCGCTCTACCGACTGAGCTAATCGGGCATTACTCCAATAGTATAATACTATTTTTATACTATTGTCAAGCAAAGTTTATAAAAATTTTTTCAATTCGTCAACATTTTTTTCTAAAGTAGCTTTTAACTTAGTAGCAAGTACAACGATTTCAGCATCTTTCACATTATAAGAATTTATTTTTTCCGTTATAGCAATAATCCCTTTGTTAGTTCCTTCCATCATCATTTTTGCTATTGTTTCATCAGAATCATCTTTAAGCATTTTCATTTCACTCATCATTTTACTACTCATTTTAGCCATTACGCCAATTTCTTCATTTTGCTTACCATATTTTTTTAAAATATTTTCCGCTTCATTACAAATTGTTTGATATTCTTCTCTTTCACTTTTTAATAGTTTAATAAATTTTTCATTATTAGCTTTAGTAATAACATCATCAATCCCAATAACACCCATTTGTGCATTCTTATAAATATAATTTAAGAATTCTACTTCACTATCCATATTTTTTTTCAAAATAAATCACCCATTAATAATTATGGATGATTATTTTAAAATTATACTTCTTGAACAACCGCAATAATCATTGGTTTACATTCAGTTTCTTCAAAAAGATAATTACTTAATCTTTCTCTTATTTCAACTTTTATTTTATTATAATCAACAAAAGTTGGGGTAATATTTTTATTAATTATTTCTTCACAAATATTTTTGATTTCTAAGATTAAATCTTTAGAATCCTTAACATAGATAAAGCCTCTTGTAGTAATTTCTGGTCCCACTAATAAAACTTTATCTTTTTTAGATATCGTAGCACTTATTAAAACAATTCCATTTTCAGCAAGCATTTCTCGATCTTTAATAACGAGTTCACCAACATCTTCTGAAGAAATACCATCAATTAAAACATCGTTTACTTTTACTTTTTCCATCTTATCTACTAAATTACCATCAACAAAAGTAATAACTTCTCCATTTTGTTTAAGTAAAATATCTTCAGCTTTAATACCAAGACGATTAGCTAAATTGGCATTATTAACCATATAACGATATTCACCTTTAACAGGAATATAATATTTAGGTTGAACTAATTTGATCATTAACATTAAATCTTCCGTTGAAGGGTGATGTAAAATAACTTTATCACTTGGTATATTAATAATATTACAGCCAAATTTAGCCAGTTCATTTTCAAGTTTTACTAAAGCTTTTTCATTATTATCATATCTTGGTTCAGCAAAAACAATACTATCACTTTCTCTTAAAGTAATATATTTATCATAACCGTGTAATATTTTACTAACATTAGCAAAAGGGTTAGTTCTCTCATCACTTATTAAAAGAATAGCATTATCATCATTAATATTTGATAAATCACCAATTATTCCCGCTTCGACATCTAAGTATTTTTCTAAAATCGCAAAATTAACAACATTTTGTAATTTTTTACCCATTATAACAATCTTCCGATGGGTATTTCTTGCCGCATTAAAAATATCATTAATGGTATATAAATGGTAAGGTAAAAGAGAAAAAATAATTCTTTTTTCGTTATGTTTTACAACATCTTTAAAAAATTCTTCTAAACGGTGATTTGGAGAAGTATGGCCTTTTCTTTCTGAAAAAGTTGATTCACACATCATACATAATACCCCTTGTTTACCAACATAAGCAATCTTACCTAAATCCATATCATATGCCCCAAGCATTGTAGGATCAATCACAAAATCGCCAGTATAACAAATGGCACCATCATTTGTATTAATAACATACATTACGGCATCAGGGATACTATGGGAAACTGATATTGGGAAAATAGAAACATTATTATCAAAGTTAATCTTTCGATGTGGTTTAATTTCAATAATATTTTTTTCATTAATACCATTTTCCGTTAAAACAAACTTAGTAAACTTAGTAGCAAATATTCTAATATTAGGTAAATCTTTAACTAAATCAGCGACACTACCCATATTTTCACTATGCCCGTGGGTAATAAATAAACCTTTAATTCTTCTTCTATTCTTAATTAAATAAGTGAAGTCTGGCATAATGTAATCGATACCTAAAAGATTAGAATTAGCATATTTAAGACCACAGTCAAAGATAAATAAATCTTCATCAATTTCTACTACATAACAATTCTTACCATTTTCAGCAAGACCACCCAAGCCAAAAATTTTAATTTTACTCATAATAATCACAATCCTTTTTACTTATTAAAGTTCTTTTTCAATGAATAAATTATAACAAAAAAGAGAAAGAAAATCAATCTCTTTCTTCTCTTATTAGTTCACTTATATATAATATATTTAAATCTTGATAATATATTTGTCTGACTAATATTTTAAAATCAACTAAAGATACATTATCATTAATATAAATAATATAGCCACTTTTAATATTATCTTTAATTGATGCTAGATTATAATTATTTAAAGTTACTGAAGAAGTAACTAAATATTTATTATTTTTCTTACATATATCAATTAAATTATTATTAATATAACAAATATTTTTATTTTTATTCCCATTATTTAACATTAATTCAACTTTTTTATATTCTTCATAATCATTATTTATTTGTTCATATGTTGCATTAATATCATAAGTATTATAATCGATTAAACGATTAATTTTAATTTGTTTTTCTTTAGCATAATTAATTATTTCTAAATTATCTTTAACTATTATAGCGACACTTTTTTTGCTTTTATTACCATACTTTATTATTTTATCTTTATTATTTTCCAAAGAGATATTGGGAATCACTTTATCATATTCTAAATAATAAGAATTAAAAGTATCTAGATAACGCATATTATTATAACTTTTTAAAACATTTACTGAATAACCATTAAGTCCAGGAATAATATAATCATCTTCAATTATGGCACTAACAGGATCTATATTATAATTTTTACTATTTTCATTAATTAATTCAACTAAACTACTTTTATTAATTACTAGCTTACTCATTTGATTAGTATAGTAAAAACCTAACATTAAAATAATCATAATTCCAAGCGTTTTGAAAAGATATTTCACTAATACTCACCTTTAATAAATTATAATTATTTAGTTTTAAATTTATTCTTTCTAAATATACTTAAATGGAGGTCGTTAAACATAAAAGATATAAAAAATAATTTAACTTTAATTTTAATATATATATTTAGAAGATTTATAGATACCATTACATCTATATTTATTATCATTTTCGCTATATATGTAATAAATGAACTAATTACTAAATGGGGAGGTTTTGGTCTTTTTGACTATATTAATTATTTTTTAGGAATATCATCACTTAGTGCAATTAATATTCTATCTCACTACAATACTAATATTTTAAGAAAGAAAATATTAAAACTTCAAAAAGGAAAAAAAGTAGAGGTAAGTAGGACATATAATAACCAAAGCCCTATTGTAGATAGAGATAGAGATATTATAAACGAAAGGGCATTTATGACTAACTATGAAAATGATATTCCTAAAGTATTGAAAAGGAAAAGATAGTTTATTAACTTGCCGGGGCTAATTCATCACTTGTTACTTCTACTTTTTTATTAGTTGATAAAAAGGTAACTCGCTCTGCGATAACATCAGTAACATAATGTAACTTTTTATTTTCATCTTCATATTTACTTGTTTGAAGACGCCCCTTTATCCCGATTACATCACCAACGTGACAATATTCGGTAGTGGTAGATGCAACACCATTCCATAAGATACAGCGAATGAAATCTGTTTCATATATACCATCAGAGTTTTTAAAATTTCGATTAACTGCCAGAATAACAGAGGTAACTTTTTTACTTTCATCTATTTCAACGATTTCTGGATTTTGCGTTAATCTACCAACCAAGATAACATTATTCATTCTAAAATCTCCTTTCCGTAAAATAAAATATCATAGTTTTTTCCCTTTGCAAAACCGCCAAAAAACTAGAGTTTTGGTGCACGTAACTCACCAAATTTCAAAGAATTTTGGTCATAAAAAAATACTAAAATTCTACCTTTAGCAGTTTTAGTATTTTTTTAATCTTTTATTAATCTATTTAATTCAACAGCGTATTCCATTGGTAATTCTTTTTTAAAATCCGCAATAAAACCCATCACCAATAATTCTTTAGCTCTATCCATTGTAAGTCCTTTACTCATTAAATAATTTAATTTATCTAGACTAACTTTGGAGATTGTCGCTTCGTGTTCTAAGACGCTACTATCATTTAAAACAATATTTTTGGGATAAGTATTACTACTTGATAAAGTATCTAATATTAAAGTATCACAAGCAACTTTTGCACTTGAATTACTAGCTTGTTCTGTAATTTTAACAAGTCCACGGTAATTACTTACTCCGCCACCTTCCGCAATACTTTTACTAATAATATTGCTTTTGGTATTACGGCCTAAATGAATCATTTTCGCTCCCGCATCAAGTTGTTGCTTATCTTTAGCATAAGCAATTGATAAGCTATTACCAACGGAATTATCCCCCTTTAAAATACAACTAGGATATTTCATTGTAACAGCACTACCAATATTACCATCAATCCATTCCATTACCCCATTATCAGCAACAATAGCTCTTTTAGTAACTAAATTATAAACATCTTTACTCCAATTTTGAATGGTTGAATAACGGCATCTTGCATTCTTTCCCACATATATTTCTACAACCCCAGCGTGAAGAGAGGAAGTAGAATAACTTTTAGCAGTACAACCTTCAATATATTCTAAACTACTATCATCATCAACAATAATAATAGTTCTTTCAAATTGGCCTAAAGATTCACTATCAATTCGAAAATAACTTTGCAGTGGTCTATCTAACTTAGTATGTGGCGGAATATATATAAATGATCCCCCACTCCATAAAGCACTATTTAAAGCTGTATATTTATTTTCATTATATTTGACTAAATTATTAAAGTATTTATAAAAAAGTTCAGGATATTTTTTTAAAGCTTCATCAGAAGATGTAAAAATAATATCTTTATTTGTTTTATTTTTATGATATATTACTTCACTTTCATATTGATTAGAAACCCCATCTAAATACTTCTCTTCTGCCTCAATTACACCTAAAGATGCAAAAGTATCTTTAACTTTATCATCTACTTTATTCCAGTTATCTTCTATTTTATCAATATCACTTTTATAATAATTTATATCATCAAAATCAAGTTTAATTTCTGGACCAAAATGAGGATTGTCTAACGCTAAAAAAGCTTCAAAAGCTTGAAGACGAAAGGCAAGCATTTTTTCATCTTCCCCTTTTTTCTTTGATAACCACTTAATAAATTCCCTATCCAATTTCTTTTCCATAAAAACCACAATAAAATAATACAATAAATTCCTTAGAAAAACAATTGTATTTTAACCATTATTTTGCTAAAATTATTATGATAGGAGGCTTAGTTATATGCGTAATGAATTATTTATTAGTGAATATCGACATATTTATAATTCGCTAAATTATTTTAAAATTGTTAATAATAAATTAGTATTAGATTATAATAACCGGACATACATTATGCCTTTAAATAATATTTTATTATATAATTTAAGCCCTCAATTATATACTTTAAATCCAATTGAATTATTTCAAACTATCTATATTTTAGAATTACTTTATAAATTCGATTTAAATGAAAGTGAATATAAATTTATAAATGATTATGTTAATAAATATTTAAATTTACACGATTTACAAATGGGAAATCAAATAAATGAAGAAGAAAGAGTAAATGCTTTAAGTATTCCTATCTATACCTCTTATAGCGACACATTTATAAATAGTAAAGGTGCCCTATTTATTCAAGATTTGGTTAATAAGCATACTGAAGTTGTCGAAAGTGGCAAAGGTAAAGGGGTTAAATTAGTTTTAACTAATCCTAACTTTAAGGGAACAGAGGAAGAAGAATTTGATTATAATTATTTAGAAAAAGCTGGTTTTGGCACAATTGCTCTAATTTCTTCTGCTATTTTACTAACGGCCTTATACGTCTTAATATTTATTATGAACCATTGACAATCACCATATTATGTAGTACAATAGCAACTCGAAATGAGGGGTTTTGATGTTTGGTGATAAACTAATTGTTGGTACGAAAATAATTAAATTAGAAGAAAAAGGACGTCTTGCTATGCCTACTTTTACTTATGCTTTAGAAAATGATCATCTTGTTTTAGAAATTATAAAATTACAAGGAGAAACAACCTTAAGATTTTCTTTATATAATGAATACTTAAGTTTAGCTAATAGATTAAGTGAACTTAGAAAGAATGCTAAATCTTTAGAAGAATTTAATAAATACACTAAAGAAATTGAAAACATATGCTTAAGAGTTGCAGCATCATCACTTTTAGATAAACAAAGACGTTTTCAAATATCTAAACAATTATTAGAAGAAATAGATTATAAAGTTGGCGATGAATTAGTAGCTAGAGGAGCCGGTAAAACTTTATTAGTTCAAAAGAAAAAGTAAGCAATTACTTTTTTAATTTTCTATTTTGTCCATTATCTAACTCTCTTTTAATACTTTGAGAGGAAATGAGAAAATTATTAAAATTGCTTACTTTTTTAAAATCGATTTTTCCATTTTCATCAACTGGGGCATTAAGACTTAAAGAACATATTTCATTAGTAAGGGTATTTAAAAATTTTGAATCATCTTTACTTAAAATGTGAATATAAGAACCAATTTGATAACAATCACATTGAGTTGAATCAAGAATGACTTCTCCCTTAGCATTTACTAAAATATTTCTATAAATAGATTTTGGCCCATCAGCAATATGTTTAATAACACAAAGATAACCATTAACTATAAAATAATAAAAACCACTATGTTCATAATTAATATGATACTTTTGATAGTCAAATTCTTTGATGAGAATATTTAAATTTTCATCAAAAAATTGCATTTTTCCTGCCTTAATATTTACACCATAACCATAAGGCTTACTACTATGAAAATAAACATAATCATAATTTGCTTCTAAAACTTTCCCATTTGCGGCATTAAAAATTTTATTTTTACCATCTTCTAAAGATTCAATTATAAAAATGCATTCTCTATTACATTCAATACTATCACAAAAACAACCGGAAATTTTAGCTACATAATTAAACTTTTCATCATAAAAATGAAAGTCTTGTTCTTCATATTTAAGACTATCTTGACCAACAAAAGTTGTGGGAGTCCAATGAGGATAGCCATCAATTCGTAAATGGGAAATAGTTCGGCCATTTTTTAAATTAAGGAATAAATGCTTACCAATATCTTTACCATCAACAATATTAGGTACCGCCATTTTTAAAGTATCTTCAATTAATTCATAATCATTTACTTTTTCTAAGTCAGCCATTTTAAATTCTCTAATTAATCCAAAATCTAGATTATATATTCTAACTGCTCCTTTTTCAATTAAAATAATTTCACCATCATTATATTCAGGTTTAGCAATAATGTTTTCATTTTGTTTTATTTCTTGCATTTTTAAAGTCATATCTTCATTTATTTTTATAATGCATAATCCATCATCTTTCTTAATAATTAAATGGTTATCTTGGTATTCTATCCAGCCTTTAATATCCTTCAAAATAATCTTTCCATCAATATTTATTACACATCTTTTATAATTAAAAAAAGATTCTTTAGAATTAGCTTCTCTAAATACATATAAATTATTTCCTAAAGAAGATTCAAATTCATAATCTTTAGGTCTTGGCAAATACTTTTTATTTTCAATATCATATAATGTTTTAATATTGCCATCATTTAAATGAATACATAAAGTTCTTTCATCTTGTTTAGTAACTAAATAAGCTTTATAATCAGCAAATAAGACTTCCATATTATTTAAATTAACAACACAAAGTGCATAAACATCTTTTCTTAAAACAGCACATAATTTATCACCCATTGTAAAAATTTTTACCAAAAAATCATATTCGGAAGCATCATATATTTTATCACCATTCGTTAATATTTTTTGCCCATTATCTAACGTAATAAACAAATAGTCATCGACTCTTTTAATATCCTTAATAAAAATATTTTGATAATTTAAATTATAATCTTCATTATTTATTGTTAAATTGCCATTTTCCATAAGGGCCTCCTTAATGATGAATTATTATAACACAAAAATAGGCAATATAAAATCCCGCTTTGACGGGATTTAATTATTTTATCTTATTTTCAACAATAAGTTTAATCGCAGTTTTTTGTTCACCATTAATTGTTATATCATTAAATGCTGGTATAACAACTAAATTATCACCAGTCGGGGCAACAAAACCTCGACATATAGCAATTGCTTTAATGGCTTGATTAAGACTACCTGCTCCAATGGTTTGAAGTTCAACGCTTCCTTTCTCTCTATAAATGTTAGCTATAGCTCCCGCTACTTTACTTGGATTAGATTTACTAGATACTTTTAAAATTTCCATAATATATTCCTTTCTTCTCTATTTAAATATATGATATGGAAATTAAAATATTCTAACTATTTAGTTATCTTTTTAATAGCTTTTTTTACTTTTCTTTCGACACTATTAATATTATTAATATAGGCAACTAAAGGGTCCATTAAATCTAGGATACCATTAATAAGGAAGAAAAAACCTAAGACTAATATTTGAATATCTTCTGTATAATATAAATTAATGGTTGTTAAAATACCAGTTACAATAAAGATAATTAAGTTTACTAAGTTAAGTAACCATAATTTATTATGGTGATCGTGGTAATAATCACTTTCTTTTAATTTAGTTAAACTCATTAAAATAATCCATATAAATAAGATTAAAGCTAAATTCCAAGGCTCACTTATATCTAAAAAAAGCATTAATATTAATACAAATAATGATGATAATGATGTACTAAAACCAGAATATTCTTTGGAATTTAAAATTAAAAAGTTCTTAACTAAGTGAATTACTCCATATAAAGATATAATGATAATAAAAACTGTTTTAATACTAATGGTACTTACTAATGGTAAGATAGTAATTAAACCACCAATAAAAACAAGAATCCAACCGGTTATAAATTCTACTAATGTTCTTCGTTCCATAATCCCACTTCCTATTTAAATTATAATTTATTTAAATTAATTTTTCAATCAGTTTTAACACTACCAAATTTTCTTTCTCTGCTTTTATAAAATGTTAAAGCAGCATCTAAATCTTTTTCCCAAAAATCAGGAAAATAAAGATCACTAAAATATATTTCGGCATAATCCATTTGATAAAGCATAAAATTACTTAATCTTTTTTCTCCCCCAGTGCGAATTAATAAATCAATTGGTGGTAAATCTTGATATAAGTAATGATAAAAAGTATTTTTATTAATGTCTTCCTTTTTTATTAGACCATTATGTAACTTTTCAATAATTTTTAAAGAAGCATCAACTATTTCTTCTCTTCCCCCGTAATTAAGACAAATATTTAAAAGACATTTATTATTATCTTTAGTCTTCTTAGTTATATTTTCCATTGCTTTAATTACATCTTCTCTTAAGTTTTCTTTTCTTCCACTAAAAACAACTTTGATATTATCTTTACAAATAGTATCTAACTTATGATTAAAATAATATATTAATAAATCCATTAAATAATTAACTTCTTCTTCACTTCTTTTAAAGTTATCGGTTGAAAAAGCAAAAACCGATAAATATTTAATACCTAAATTTTTAGCGTGTAAAGCAAGTCTTTCTAAAGTTTTGCCACCCTCTTTATGGCCTTCACTTCTTTTAAGACCTCTTTTCTTTGCCCATCTACCATTACCATCCATTATAATAGCTATATGGGTGGGATTTTTATTCATAAGTCCTCCTTTTTTTCATTTAAAAAAGTGGTTTATCCACTTATTTTATAATTAAATTAATTGCAAATAAAATATATATACACGTTTTATATCTCGCTTTAAATATTAATGTTTCATAAATTGAAACAGCTAAATCACAAGCACAAACAATATAACCATCTTTACTTTGAGGTTTATATTCTTTAGAATTTACTTTTTCTCTTTTATTTATAAAAGGAAATTTATCTTTTAATAAAGCATAATGATACATATGCGTTTTGATAATACTTTCTTCATTTTCATTAATATGAAAATATTTTTTAGCATTATTTACACTAACAAGAGGATGTTTTACATAAGATACTTCTTCACAAGTACTAGCATTACCGTGAAAAAAATCGTGTAAAAGTCCAGATATTGCTGCCTCAGAAGCATTACCTTTTAATAATTTTGATACTAAATAACTTAAATATGATACTCTTTTACAATGTTCATAACGAGAAGAACCGTGGTGAATATCATCTTTAAGAGTAAGATAGTTTTCATTTTCTAAAATATCTTTAGTTATTTCTTTATATTCTTTATTTAATTTCACTTATTAAAACCTCTTTTTTCTCAAATAAATATTTTTTACGACTACTAAATTATATCATATATTAAATAATAAATGCAAATTTACGCGAAAAAATTACTTTTTTCTGTAAAGTAATATAGAATCTTCCGTATCATTTAAACTCCAACTCCGTTTTTTAAAATTAACCCCTATAAATGTTTTTAACTCAATTTGATAATCACTTAGTGTTTCATAAACTTTGGCTAAGTCATAAATAGATGAATATTCTGAATCATAAGGAGTATCTTTAGTAGTGGCATATAGATAACTAATTAATAATAAGCCATCATTATTGAGTAATTTAGCTGTTTTATCAGTCATTTCTTTTATTTTATCAAAACTTCTTAAAAAAGGTCCAATACTTGATAACCAAATATTATCATATTTTTGTTTTACTTCTGTTAAAAAGATATCACCCGTAATAAAATAAGGCTTAATAACTTTTAACTTATCTTTTAAACTTTGATACCTTGCCTTATTGAAATAAGAATTAAACATATTAAGGCATATATCATCACTTTCATCCATATCAAATAATTCTTCTCTAACTAATAAAGGATCAAAGGATGAAAATAACTCATTCCAAAAAATATATGAATCATTATCAAGGAGTTTTAATTCATCAGTTACTTTATTAAATAATTGTTTATTAAAGACATTATAATTATTATTAAATTTTTTAGGGTAGTCAACAAATCTTAAAAATAAACGAAAATCATCTATATTCAAACTAATTAAAGAAGCTACCTTTAAAAAATAGTAATATCTAGAATAAGGGTTAATATCTAAAAGTGTTATATCTGTACATCCTTTATCTATGGCATTTATTACTTGATCACCAGAGCTACCTACTGTAAGTAGGCTATGATCTTTTAGAGGAAAATAATCAATATAACCACTAATATTTTCATTAGTAAAAGGATACATCTTACTAAATCTCCCACATTTTTCATCAACATA
>CANRDM010000032.1 GCA_947629365.1 uncultured Bacilli bacterium | reverse complement strand
AAAGAAGGCGATATTCTAGTTGGTAAAGTTACACCAAAAGGAATGCAAGAATTAACTAGTGAAGAAAAATTATTACACGCAATATTTGGCGAAAAGACAAGAGAAGTAAGAGATACATCTTTAAGAGTTGAACACGGTGCTGGTGGTGTTGTTCACGATGTTAAAGTTTATACAAAAGAAAATTCTGATGAACTTCCTGCTGGTGTTTCTAAAGTAATTCGTGTTTATATTATTCAAAAGAGAAAAATTCAAATTGGTGATAAAATGTCTGGTCGACACGGAAATAAAGGTGTTATATCCCTAATATTACCAGAAGAAGATATGCCTTATTTACCAGATGGTCGTCCAGTTGATGTAATGCTTAACCCACTTGGTGTTCCATCTCGTATGAATATTGGTCAAATCCTAGAATTACACTTAGGTATGGCTGGTAAAAAATTAGGAGTTCATTATGCTACACCAGTATTTGATAGTGCTTCTTGGGAAGATATTCAAGAAGAAATGAAAGAAGCAGGAATGGATCCTGATGGTAAAACTGTTCTTTATAATGGTCGGACTGGTGAACCATTTGATCAACGTATTTCTGTTGGTGTTATGTATATGGTTAAATTACACCATATGGTAGATGATAAATTACACGCTAGAGCGACAGGACCTTATTCACTTGTTACTCAACAACCACTTGGTGGTAAAGCTCAATTTGGTGGTCAAAGATTTGGGGAAATGGAAGTTTGGGCATTATATGCTTATGGTGCTGCGCACGTATTACAAGAAATTTTAACTGTTAAAGCTGATGATATCGTTGGTCGTGTTAAAGTTTATGAAGCCTTAGTTAAAGGTAAACTTGTAAATCAAGCTGGTGTACCAGAATCATTTAGAGTATTAGTTAAAGAATTCCAAGCTCTAGGTTTAGATGTTCAAGTTATTGATAATGATGATAACGTCTTAGAATTTAAAGATATTGAAGAAGAGGAAGATGGCGATGAACCATTTAGAATCGAAGAAATAGAAATTCCAAGTAAAGATGATGAAGGAGAAGAACCTTTCGAAGAGGTTAATGAAGAAGAATATAATGAAGATTATACCGAAGAAGAGGAAGAAGATTCTCTAGATGACTTAGAATTTCCGGATGAAATAGATGAAGAAGATATCGAGGTGGAATAATGATAGATGTAAGTAAATTTAAAGGAATAAAAATTAGTATTGCTTCACCAGAAAAAATTCGTAGTTGGTCATATGGTGAAGTTAAAAAACCTGAAACAATAAACTATCGTACCTTAAAACCAGAAAGAGATGGCTTATTCTGTGAAAAAATCTTCGGACCAACTAAAGACTTTGAATGTGCTTGTGGTAAGTACAAAAGACTTAGATATAAAAATGTTGTTTGTGATCGTTGTGGCGTTGAAGTTACACGTTCTAAAGTAAGACGTGAGAGAATGGGGCATATTGAACTTGCTGCCCCTTGCTCACACATTTGGTTCTTTAAAGGTGTTCCATCTAAAATGGGCTTAGTTCTCGATATGAGTCCAAGAGATTTAGAGGAAGTATTATACTTTGTTAGTTATGTAGTAATAGATCCCGGAAATGTTCCTCTTGAAGAAAAGCAAACTTTATCTGATAAAGAGTATCGTGCTTATTATGAAAAATATGGTAATACTTTTAAAGTTGGTATGGGTGCTGAAGCAATCCAAGAACTTTTAAAAAGAGTTGATATTGATAAAGAAGTTGAAAAGGTTCGTAAAGAACTTGAGAACGCTACTAGTCAAAAGAGAATTCGTTTAGTTAAAAGACTAGATGCTCTAGTTTCATTCCAAGAATCAGGAAATAAACCTGAATGGATGGTTTTAACTGTTTTACCAGTTATTCCACCAGAGTTAAGGCCAATGATTCAACTTGATGGTGGAAGATTTGCCACTAGTGATTTAAATGATTTATATCGTCGAATTATTAATAGAAATAATCGTTTAAAGAAATTACTTGAACTGGGAGCTCCAACTATTATTGTTCAAAATGAAAAGAGAATGCTTCAAGAGGCAGTTGATTCATTATTTGATAATGGTCGAAGAGGAAGAAGTATTACGGCGGCTTCTAATAGACCACTTAAGAGTTTATCTAGTATGCTTAAAGGTAAACAAGGAAGATTCCGTCAAAACTTACTTGGTAAACGTGTTGACTATTCTGGTCGTTCTGTTATCGTTGTTGGACCAAGTCTTAAAATGTATCAATGTGGACTTCCAAAAGAAATGGCTATTGAACTATTTAAACCACACGTTATTCACGGTTTAGTAGAAAGAGGCCTTGCTCATAATATTAAAGGAGCTAAAAAGCTAATTGAATCAAGAGATGAATGTGTATGGGATGTTGTTGAAGATGTTATTACTGAATATCCAGTAATGTTAAATAGAGCCCCAACGTTACACCGTTTAGGTATTCAAGCCTTTGAGCCAAAACTAGTTGGTGGTAAAGCTATTCGTCTTCACCCACTTGTATGTACAGCTTTCAATGCCGATTTCGATGGTGACCAAATGGCTGTTCACGTTCCATTATCTGAAGAAGCTAAAGCAGAAGCTAGAATCTTAATGCTTGGTGCAAATAACATTTTAAATCCTAAAGATGGAAAACCTATTGTTACCCCAAGCCAAGATATGGTTTTAGGTAATTGCTACCTTACAATGGAAGTTGCTGGTGGTAAAAATGAAGGTAAAGCTTACAAAGATTGTAATGAAGCTCTAATGGCTTATGAAAGAAGAGAAATTGATTTACATACAAGAATTGCTATTCCAGTTAAATCATTTAAACATAAATTATTTACGGAAGAACAACAAGATAAATACTTAGTAACAACTGTAGGTAAAATTAAGTTTAATGAAATACTTGCTGATTCATTCCCTTATTTAAATGAAGGAACTAAAGAAAATATTGAAGGTATTACACCAAATAAATATTTCCTTGAAAGAGGTACAAACTTAGAAGAAGCAATTAAAGCAATGCCTTTAGTTGGACCATTTGTTCAAAAAACTTTAGGACAAATTATTGCCCAAGTATTTAAAAGATATAAAACAACTGAAACATCTGTTATGCTAGATAAATTAAAAGATCAAGGATTTAAATATTCGACGATCGCTGGTATTACTGTATCTGCTGCTGATGTTGTAAGAAGTGATGCTAAAGAAGAAATTATTGCGGAAGCTAAAAGAAGAGTAGATAAAATTAATAAACAATATCAAAAAGGTTTAATTACTGAATCTGAAAGATATAATGGTGTTATTCAAATTTGGAGTGAAGCCACTGATAAAGTTAAAGATGCTTTAGCGGAAATTGCTAAAGATAACTTTACTAACCCAATATTTATGATGATGAATAGTGGTGCCCGTGGTAAAATTTCTAACTTTACTCAACTTGCTGGTATGCGTGGTTTAATGGCTAAACCAGATGGTACTACCGTAGAAATCCCAATTACTTCTTGCTTTATGGAAGGTTTATCAGTATCTGAATTCTTCTTATCAACTCACGGTTCAAGAAAAGGTTCAGCTGATACCGCTTTACGTACAGCAGACTCTGGTTATTTAACAAGACGTTTAGTTGATGTTGCTCAAGATATAATTGTTAAAGAACACGATTGTGGTTCAATGCAAGGTGTTGTTGTTTACGATTTAATTAATGATAAAGATGGTTCTGTTATTGAATCTCTTGAAGAAAGAATTTTAGGGCGTTATGCTTCTAAGAAAATTATTAATCCAGAAACTAAAGAAACTATTTTAGATGCTGGTGAAATGATTACAGAAAATATTGTTGCGAAGATTAAAAAAGCCGGTATTAAAAAAGTTGAAATTAGAAGTGTTTTAACTTGTAAGACTCCAAATGGCGTTTGTCAAAAATGTTATGGACGTAACTTAGCTACTGGTAATTTAGTTGAAACTGGCGAAGCAGTTGGTATTATGGCTGCTCAATCAATTGGTGAACCTGGTACCCAACTTACAATGCGTACATTCCATACTGGTGGTGTTGCTGGTGGCGATGATATTACTCAAGGTCTTCCAAGAGTTGAAGAATTATTCGAAGCAAGAATTCCTAAATTTAAAGCTACTATTGCGGAAATTACTGGTAAAGTAATAAGTATTGAAGAGCAAAATGGTAAACATTCTATTGTAATTGAAAATGCTTCTGGTGTTAAAGAACATATTACTAATTACAATATGAAATTAAGAGTTGAAGTTGGTGATGAAGTATCTGCTGGTGATAAACTTACGGAAGGTGTTATTTCACCAAAAGAATTACTTGCCGTTACTAACCCACTTACAGCTCAAGAATATATATTAAAAGAAATTCAAAATGTTTATAAATTACAAGGTGTTGATATTAATGATAAACATATTGAATTAATTGTTAAGAGAATGATTAATAAAGTAAGAATAGTTGATGCTGGAGATACTGATTTTGTTGAAGGTTTAACTGTTAGTTTAAGAGAATTTGCTGATGGCAATAAACCGGTTATCTTAAATGGTGGTGTTCCTGCTAAAGGTAATCCAATAATGTTAGGTATTACAAAATCATCTCTTGAAACTGATTCATTCTTATCTGCTGCTTCATTCCAAGAAACAACAAGAGTTTTAACTGATGCAGCAATGCGTGGAAAAGTTGATATGTTACAAGGTTTAAAAGAAAATGTTATTATAGGTAAATTAATTCCAGCAGGTACTGGAGCTAGACAATATAGTGATATTGAACTTGAACTTGAAAAAGAACTTTTAGACGATGATGCTAGTGAAGTATTAGAAGAAAAATTCTTAGCTAAAGGCGATGAAGAAGTAGCATAAATAAAAGACTTAAAGCTTATTTAAAACTTTAAGTCTTTTTTTCTTTATTTTTTTATAATTTTAATTTCGATATCAAACATATTAGCAATTTTTAATAAATCTTCAAAGTAATATCTGGTGACATCTTGTTCATTAGATTTAACCCAATTTTTAGACTTATTAACTCTTTTTGCTAGTTCTTCTTGTGTAAGACCAGTACATTGTCTTATAAATTTAAAAGTTTCACTAGGTTTATAATTATTTGCTTTAAATTCCATATTTCCACCTACTTTTTCATTATAAATTAATTTCTAAACTAATTTGCAAAAAGACCATTGACAATGTTCTTTTAAATTTGTAAAATTAATATTGTAAAAGACTATCCACAATGGTCTTAATATTAATGAAGGGAACAAAGTTTATGGAAAAGAATAAAAGAGCAGTAATTATTATAACAATAATAATATTAACAATATTAAATTTATTTATAGTATTTAAGAAAGATAATAATATTGTAGAAAAGAATAAAGTAATAAAATTAGAAAGAAAAGAGTTTAATATTTATTTACAAAAAACAGTGGGAAGTAAAGATTATGATCCATCAACTAACACAGCATTTCCAATGAGTGGATATTTACTTAATACAACTAAAACTATATGTTATGGTTATAATGGTAATAAATTAAATAGTAATCCTGTAACTCAAGAACTAACAAATGATGTAATAAATGGAAGTATAACCATAAATAGTAATAATACAATATATTGTGATTTATATTTTGATAAAAATGAAACCCCAACAATAAGTAAGTTTAATGTAACAGGAAAAACAAGTGGTAATCAAAACTTAACAAATGGATTTACTTATCAAACAGATAATTTACCATTTACAGTTACATATACAGATACCGAGAGTGATGTAAAACAATATTGTATAAATGAAACAAATAGTATAGCAAATTGTAGTTGGCAAACATTAAGTGGAACAAGTGGTACATATACATTAACAAATAAAAATGATGGAACAAAAACAATGTATATATTTTTAAAAGATAAAGCTAATAATATATCAACATCATCAAGTAAAAGTATAACAGTAGATAAAACAGCCCCAGTAGTAACATCATTTACATTAACAGGAACAAATGATACAAATCAAACTTTAAGTAATACAACAACTTATACTCATACAAAGAACATAAAATATAGTGCAACAATAACAGAAACAAATATGGAAGGATATTGTATATATGAAGGTAGTAGTTGTAGTTATCAAACAACAAATACAACAACATTAAGTAAATTATCATTTACATTAAATGATACAGAAGGGAATCATACAGTCAATTTCAAAGTAAAAGATAAGGCAGGGAATGAATCTGTTGTAGATACAAATTCAACTAAAACAATAACATTAGATAAGACAAATCCGATAGCAACAATATCATCAAAAAGCGTCACAACAAATAGTATAACAGTAACAGTAGGAAATAGTGGAACAGATATAAGTGGAATAGTACAAAGACAATGTAAAATAAATGATCAAAATAATTGGAAAGATGCAACTCCTGAAGGCGACTGTACAATAAATAGTTTAGATAATGGTACAGAATTAAAAGATGGACAAGAATATACAATACAAGCAAGAGTAAAAGATGGTTCAGGAAGATGGAGTACAAATAATTCAAGTGTAAAAGTTGCGACAGCTAAGAAAATTATAACAGGAAAAAGTTTATATGATAATCCCCCAAAAGGAATGACTGAAACGGAAATTGGCGAAATGAAGAGATTTGTAGGAACAAAGGAACAAGTTGATAATTGGGTGTGTTTTGGATATAATGATGCAACAGAAGATTGCAAAGACATAGTAGAGAACGATTATGTGTACCGAATAATAGGAATAAATCAAACCGGAGAAATTAAGTTAATAAAAAATAAACCTTTATCAAAGTTATATGCGTGGAATTCTATATCATCTGCAGGAATCGAATGGAGTGGAAGTGATTTATATAAAAATATTAATACAACAGAATACTTGCTTACATTATCTAATTATTGGCAAAGTAAAATAGAGATTCATACTTGGCCACAAGGTAATATTGCAGACGATAATCTGACTGCAAAATCATTATATGAGGTTGAAAAAAGTTTTCAAACTATAAATGCAAAAATAGGATTAATGACTTTAAGTGACTATTTCTATGCGAATGCTGGAGAAAACTCTAAGTGTTTTTTTAATAATTTTTCAGACGATACTAAGTGTTTAAACAGCTGGATGTTTATAAATAATAATAATTGCTCACTTATTTTTCAGTTTCCTCTTGAATGGACTATGCAAGCGTATGGCCCTGAAGATCCGGAAAATTCAAAATTCGATACATTTGTATGGAACGCTGGTATAATTGATTCCACGGTTACTAATGGTAGATGTAAAGATGAATTTCCAGTGCGCCCAGTCTTCTACCTTTCTGTAGATACTATTATTTCATCGGGATCAGGTACTTCAACCGATCCCTTCATAATAGCTATGTAATTTATCGAGAAGGAAAACTCGTAAAAACCTCATAGACTTAACTCTTTGGAAGGAATTATTTCTTCCTTTTAAAATGGTATAAATAAATTTTAATATTGTTTACAAAGAGAGTTAAATGTAATAAAATTTAATTAGTGATACAAATGAGAGAAGTTAAAGTTAATACAAATTATAGACATTTTAAAGGTGATATAGTAAAAGTATTATATATTGCTAAAGATAGTGAAACTTTGACTAGAAAAGTCGTTTATCTACATAATGGGGAAATATGGGTAAGAGATTATGATATGTTTTTATCTAAAGTAGATAAAGAAAAATATCCCAATGTAACTCAAGAGTATCGTTTTGAAGAGGTAAACGATGAATATAGAGAAAATTAAAGAAAATATGAAAATCGAAGGGTTATCAGAATATGCTTGCCCTTATGAAAAAGGTATAAGATTAAATAAGGAAGAAGAAGATTTTCGTCCCAGTTTTTATCGTGATATAGATCGTATTTTATATACATTATCATATACTAGATATTTAGATAAAACCCAAGTATTTACGCATCGAGATAATGATCATTTAAGTAGAAGAATGACTCACGTTCAATTTGTAAGTAAAATAGCAAGAACTATTGGAAGAGCCTTAAATTTAAATGAAGATTTAATTGAAGCTGCTGCTTTAGGCCACGATTTAGGTCATACGCCTTTTGGTCACGTTGGTGAATCTATTTTAAATGAAATAAGTTTAGAAAATAACGAAGGATATTTTAATCATAATATTCAAAGTGTTAGAATATTAATGAATATTGAAAACTATGGTAATGGTGCTAATATAAGTATTCCTGTTTTAGATGCCATAATGTGTCATAATGGAGAATTTGCTTTAGGGGAATATTATCCGAAAAATAAAAGTACAGAAGATTTTTTACAAGAATATAATGAAAGTTATCATAATAAAAAGATTTTAAAAGAATTAAAACCAATGACTTTGGAAGGTTGTGTGGTAAGAGTTAGTGATTTAATTGCCTATCTTGGAAGAGATATTGAAGATGGAATAAGAATAAATATTATTAAAAAAGAAGATATTCCCAAAAGTATTACCGATGTTTTAGGATGTAGTAACCGAGAAATTATTAATACTATTATAACTGATATAATTAAAAATAGTCTTAATAAGAATTATCTTAAATTAAGTGATAATGTATTCAAGGCAATTGTAGAACTTAAAAAATTCAATTATGAAAATATTTATGCTAAAGCTTATTCCCAAAGTGAATTAGAGCATATTAAAGAAATGTTTAATTATTTATTTAAAAAATATTTAGATGATTTAAATAAGGGAAATAAAGAAGCCGATATTTATCATAATTATCTTAAATATATGAGTGATGAATATCAAAAATCGACTAATGCAAGAATAGTTATCGATTATCTAGCGGGAATGACCGATGACTATATTGAAAAACAATATAATAAAAGTGTTAAAAACTTATAAATTGAGGTAAATGTGTTATAATATAATAGAGGTGTACCAATGGAATATAAAAAGATTAATTGTGAATCTTATAATATTCACACAATTAAAACCGATAAATTTAAAACGACGCGAATGGAAATTATCTTTAGTCGAGAAGTTGAAAAAGATAAAATGCAAGAATTTACTTTTTTAAGTGATATTTTGACGGATTCTTCTAAAAAATTTCAAAGAAGAAAAGATATCGCTATAAGATTAGAAGAATTATATAAAGCTATTTTTTATGGCACTACTAATAAAGTTGGTAATCTATTTACTATATCTTTCGTTTTAGAATTTATTAATCCTGAGTATATAAATGAAGATAATTATTTTGAAGAAATATTATCTTTTCCTTTTAAAATTATCAATAATCCACGTATTAAAAATAAAGAATTTGATATAACAAATTACAATATAGTTAAAAGAAGAATGGAAGATGAAATAAAAAGCATTAAAGAATCATCAGAAAAATTAGCTATATTAAGTGCACTACAAAATATGGACCCAAATAGTCCTAGTTCATTTAAAGTTTTAGGAGAAGAAGAAAACTTAAAAAATATTACTCCTTCAAGTTTATATGATACATATAATGATTTATTTATGCATTCTAATTGTGACATTTTCATAATTGGTAATATTAATATGGATGAAGCTGTTAAAATAATTAAGAATAATTTTAAATGTCCAGTAATTAAACTTAGTAAACCTACTTTATTAGTAGACAATAAAATTAAAAGAAAACCTTTATTAGTAAATAAAGAAGTATCTTTTGTTCAAAGTACTTTAGTAATGATTTATAATTTAAAAGATTTAGATATTAATTTAAAAAATGTTGCTTTTCACGTTTTTAATTATATTTTTGCATCCGGAGGAATTCAAGCTAAATTATATCAAAGATTAAGAGTAGAAAACTCTTTATGTTATAGTGTTAAAAGCCTTTATTTAAAATATGATGAATTACTTGTTATTGAAGTTTCATTAGATAAAAAGAATATTAAAATGGCGGAAAAATTAATTAAAAAATGTATTAAAGAAATGATAAGTGGGGATTATTCTCAAGATGAATTAAATGATGCTAAGAAAAATTTAGTATTTTCATTAAAAATGGCTAATGATAATAATGTATCTATTTTAAATAATTATATTTTTAATCAATTTGCTCATCTCCCATTAATTGATGAAAGAATTAAACTGATTAAAAATGTTAATAAGGAAGATTTAATTAAATGTGCAAAGTCTTTAAAACTAAATACAATTTATGTTCAAAGTCCAAGTGATAATGGGGGTGAAAAAAATGAAAGAAATTAAATTAAAAGGGTTAAATGAAACAGTATATTATGATGAGTGTCAAAATGGATTAAAAGTATATATGTGGGTTAAAAAAGATGTTAATTCTTTTTATGGCACTTTATCAGTTAAATACGGATCTATTTATAATGAATTTAAAATAGGCAGTAAAACATATAAATTACCAAATGGCGTAGCTCACTTTTTAGAACACGTTAAATTTAATGAAGATAAAGATACTACTGCAAATGATTTTTTCTTTAAAAATGGTTGTGATACCAATGCTTTTACGACATTTAATTATACTAATTATCAAGTATTAGGTAGTGAAGATGCTACTACTAATGTAATTCATTTACTAGATTTTGTTCAAAATGATTACTTTAGTAAAAGTATTATTAATAATGAAAAAGGTATTATTATTGAAGAAGCAAATATGGGAATTGATGATCCATATACGGTAATGCTTTTTAAACATTTAGATAATATTTTTAATAGTTATGAATATAAATATCCCATTACCGGGGAAGAAGAGGATATAAAAAAGATAACAATTGATGATGTAAAGTTAGTTTTTGATAACTTTTATCATCCTGAAAATTCTTTCTTAATAGTAACGGGTAATTTTAACCCTTATGAATTAATGGAAAGTATTAATAAAAACCAAGATAGTAAAGAATTTAAAAAATATTTAAATCCCGAGAGAATTATTAAAAAAGAAAGTAAAAAAGTTAATAAAAAATATGAAGAAATAGATATTAATGTAACAAATAAAAAAATAAAAATAGGTATAAAAATACCTAAGAAAAGTTTAAAAATAGATGATTTACATATTAGAATTTATACTAATATGTTAATTAAAGCTAATTTTGGCAATACAAGTGATTTTAAAGATAGCTTGCTGGAAAAAGAACTTATTAATAGTATGAGTTACATAACTGATATTTTTGATGATTATTTATTAATTATTTTTACTATTGATAGTAATTATACTAAAGAAATACTTAACTTATTTAATGAAAAATTAAATAAATTAGAGATTGATGAAAAAACATTTAGAAGAATGCTAAATGCTAGTATCGCATCATTAATCTTAGAATATGAAGATGTTGAAACAGTTAATAATATTATCCAATCAGAAATATTAAACTATGGGGATATAGTTGATAACTTAAAAGAAGTATATGAAAATATTACTTATCAAGATGTTGTAGATTTTAGTAAATTACTAAATTTTGATGAAAGAAGTATATTAGTTTTAAATCCTAAAGATTAATTGTTAAGTTCTCTTAACAATTTTTTAGTATAGTTTTTAAAATCTTCTTTTTGGGTTTTTTCTAATTCATCATAATGTTCATAGCCTTCTTTTATTTTAAAGCCTTTATCTTTAAGTAATAAGTCAATTATGCGGGTTCAAGATTATATTTGTCTATCACTTTAGGATCTTGACCTAAATAATTAATAATATCAATAGGAAATGGTCTTTTTTCATTTTCAATATATAACATAATACATTCATTAATATTTTGGATTAAACTATTTATATAAGAATAAGCATCAGGATAAGAGAAACCCATTATTTTCATTTGAAAAGCATTTAAAAAATATTGTTCAATTTGTTCACTTAAGAACTTAACATATGTTAATAAAAGAATGTAGGAATTATTTTGATTACCAAATACTAATTTATCATTAACAAAAGTGCGCAAACGATCAATAGATATTCTATTTGCTAAATCTAGTAATTGTTTTAAACTAAAGTCTTGAAAAGGATAGGGTAAATAATTAGGACTTTTATACGCTAATAAATGATTTTCGATAGTTGTTTGATAATCATTATCTACCATTTTTAAAATATCTATGGTGTTGTAATTTTCATCTAACAAAACAAAAACATCTTTTTTAGGAGTATTTAATATAATTGTATTTTCATAAATATTAAAATCTTCCCAACTAAGACCATAAGTGCAGCATCTGTTTCTAAAAGGTATATCATCCATTAATTTATTTTTGTCCATTATAATTCTTCTTTCTTTTAAATATTATAAAACTCCATCTAAAAATGGAGTTTGTTAACTAATTGGTAGCGAGAGAGGGATTTGAACCCCCGACACTTCGGGTATGAACCGAATGCTCTAGCCAACTGAGCTATCTCGCCAAATTTAAAGAACAGTAATATGATATCATAAAAAATATTGTTTGACAAGTATATTGTCAATAGTTTTTGAAAATGTCTTAAAATTTAAAAAACATTAACGGGAAAAATATTCTCGTTTTTGTTTGAAA
>CANRDM010000031.1 GCA_947629365.1 uncultured Bacilli bacterium | reverse complement strand
ATTTCTTTTAATATTATTTTTATTATATTGATTAAAGTCTTTTTGAATACTGGTATTAAGATTATTTTTAATACCTGTTATCTGATTCTTTAATACTTCTGATAACCTAATAACTCTTTTAGAATTATTCTTTTCTTTCTTATCGTATTTTAAAATAATATAACCACACTTTGATAAACTACTTATACTTTTGGATATTGTTTGCTTACTAACACCAAATAAATTTTTAAAATATTCATTAGTAGCCCAACAATAATCTTCTTTCTTACTTAATGACATTATTTCAATTAATAACAATCTTTCTAAAAATGTTAATCTATTATCTCCTAATATACTGTTTGGTAAAATAACTTTACTATAACTATTAATAATGTTCTCCTTATTACTAATAAGATTATCTATAATTGTTCCTAGTATCCTCATTTCTTTACCAGTATTTTTAGGAACATAAAAAGAACTGGACATAAATATCCACAACAAAAACAAGGGAATATTTTCCATTCATGTTTGTTGGAATAAATATGTAGCAGTTCTTATACAACTCAAGTAGTTTTATATGTATATTATAGTACCTTCCCAAATACTATATAAATATATTATATCACTAAAGTTCAATATTTATATAAATTTTAATAATTTTATATAATTACATTAAATATTAATAATTTCATGACTTAATTTTCTGATAGATCCTATATGCTTAGAAAACATTTCATCCCATGCGTCTAAACATTTAATTTTTAAATCTTCTTTGTTTGTTTCATATACTTCGTCAAATATTCGTACAATAATATAGTTTAAATCATCGTAAGCATAATTATGATCTGGATTATTTTTATCATAATTTTTTATTGCCTTATCTATTATTTTAAATATTATTTCACCATATATAATTAAATTTGTTCCACTTTTTTTTAAATAATGTATAAATGGTTCAATTAGTTTAGATGATATAGGGCAGTCAAAAAGTCCTAAAATATATTCACTATCTTCAATTAAATCTAATTTATCACTATTAAACAATCTATATGCGTTAAAATTAATATCTTTAAATGATATAAATTTTTTTATAGCCTGTTTTGCTTTTGTTCTTAAATTTTCGTCGTCCAAATATTCAATAAACATATTTAACATTTCACTTTTAACCAATTTGTTTCCAGGTGGATTATTAATTAACTCATTAAATTGATTATATAGAATGTTAAAGTCAACTATTATATAAGAAAACAAAGTTTGAATATGATCACTATTCAACTTTATGCCATAGTTGATTATATCTATTATTTTATCGTTGTATTTTGGCTCTTTTTTATAAATATAATGAATTATGTTGCGATTATTCCTAAAACCATATACACAATCATAATCAAATAAAGATAAAATTCTATCGCTTGCCCAAGAGAAATCGTATTTTAAGGCCGGATTAAGAATATATAAACTTGAATATTTAAAAATATTATCATCTGAATTTATCATTTTATTTGCTATTTCCTTAAATTCATCTAATAAATTTGCATTATTCCAAAGAATATTTCCTACTGCTTTAGAAAATTTTCCTATTGCGGAGTTTATGACTTTCATTTCTATTTCTTCAGCAACGTCTCTATGATCTTTAACATCATAAGTAATGTAATCATTTTCAATATTCCCCTTCTCTATATCATTGTATATATTTTTTAATAATTCAATTATATCTTTGTTCCAATGCGTATCTTCTTTTCTTGAAATAATCTCACAAAAAAATGAAGCTATTTTATATTTATCAATTTTATAATTAAATTTGTTAAACATATTTTCTATAATATCATTTGAAATAGTATTTATGCTGTTAGAATATGCAACAGCGCTAAACAAGGTAGGTATGTATTCTTTTAAAATTATTTCACTGTTATTAATAAAAAGTTTAATAAATCTTGAAGGATCATTTTGAATTTGTGTAGATAAAGAGGATTGAAACTCATATAAACTACTTTGAATACATGTAGAAGTTTTATCATTATATTTTGATTTGTTAATATTGCATATTTTAGGATTTGTTAATATTTTTAACCAACTATTATCACTTAACTCCTTATTAGATATAGGTGCCACAACATTAAAACTCTTAGTTCTTAAATTATCAAACTTATGGCTAGATTTAAAATTAAACTTTCGACTTAAAACTTTTTTTAAATCAATTGATCTTTTTAATAAATATTTATTGTTTATTACATTTAAAATTTCATATTGAAAATCTCCCCAATAACTTAAATAACTAGACGCTTCAAAGTTTTCTTTTTTTATTTGCATGTAATATTTATATTTATTAATCATATCAGATGGCTTATAGTTTAATATTTTTTCTTCCATATTTGTAATCGAATCTTTATCTAAAAAAGATAGAAACTTAACAATAATTTGTTTCAATAATGAAATAGATTGCTCAGAGCCACTAGTATATTCAAAACAATTATTATCAATATTAGAAAAAAGATATTTAATAATTTTTTTGGCTTCACTTTCTGGCATATTCGATAAACCATATAATATTAATTCATTGTGAATAATATATCCTTTATTAAAGAAAGGTAAAAATATATTCCAAAATTTCTTATAATCTTTTTGCACTAAATTTAAAATTGAAGATTTTAGTAATGATATTATAATTCTTTGAATAGATGGTTCATAATCATTATGTTTTTCCCATTCATAAATATTATAGTTGTATTTTTTTATTTTTGGAACTAAAGGTAATAATATGTTTATAACTTTTTCACTTTCCAATATTGCAATATCATCTGTATATTCAATGAAACACTGTTCTGAATATTTAATATGTTGTTTTTTTATATGAAGATTTTTACCCAAAAATTCTACTATTTTAATTGCTCTCATTTCATTAAATTTTATTAATTCATTTAAATTCAAAAATATATTAAGCACTAGTTCTTTATATCTTTCATACATTCTTAATCTTAATTCAAATAATTCATCAGTATCGTAATACATTTCTATTGGAAAACATTTATATAATTCTCTATCAAGGCTTTCATTTATAAACAAATTTTTTTCAATAAAATCAACTTCAATTTTAGTAAAATTATGATTTATACTTCTTAGCAAATCAATAACATATAATTGCTTTTCTTTATCTAAAATCCATTTATCAAATATATTATTTTTTATTAAAATGGCAATCATTTTTTCGTGGTTTTTAAATATTACTTCAAAATAGTTAATAAATAAATTTTCTTTATCATAATTTTCTAATACATACTTTTCTATTTTACTAGATATATTTGGAACTAAACCCAACACTTCAAACGCTACATATTTTAAATAAGACCTTATTTTATCACTTTTAATAATTATATCAGTAGCTTCAATATATTTATTTTCGTCTATATCAAACATCATTTCAAGAAACATTTGTAATTGATATCGTTTGTTGGGATATTGCTGATTTTTATCACCAATCAAATCTATAATAGATACTCCATCAAAATATTTTTTAATCATATTTTTTACTAAATAATAATCAAGCAAACTTTGATGAGAAAAAAATATTTTATTGTCATTTTCTATTATAAAATCTTTTGAACATAAAAACTCTATAATTGTTGAATCTATGCTTAAAAAATCCACTGGAACAGAGTTTTTACAAATCAAATTCATTTTTTCAACTATTTCATCTCTTGCAATAGACAAAGATCCTGGCGAAAAATCTAATAGTGCACCATTTTTTTCAATTTCTTTCCACCATTGCGAAATTAAATCGCCTGTATTGTTAATGCTATCAAAATTTTGATTATGATTTATTTTTTTCCAAATAAACAAATTGCTAGGAATACGCAATAATTTTTTTAATTTTGAATTATAATTATTATAATCTTTTCCAATTATTTCTTTTAAGTTTTCTTCTTCTAAAAGATTAACCTCTAATTTAATCCAAGTATTATCTTGATCATTATAACTGTTTATTAATTTACTGATTTCTATATCATTTTCTATATCAAAAGTTCTACTTACTAATATAATTGATATTTTATATTTTCGTTCCATATTAATTTTTTCTATTTCATCTATTAAATTACTACAAATATCTATAGCATTTCTACTGTGAATTTGTGTCCATCTTAATGCATCAAGTTGGTCTAAAATTAAAACACATTTTTTTACTTTTGAAAACTGGTCTAAACAATAAGAAAAATAATTAGAGAAGCCAAGGCTTTTACTCCAATGTAATGTATTTTTTTCAGGAGTTTTTTTATCTAATTTTAATGCTAAGTATAATATTTTTTGCTGTTCTAAATATTCAATTAACCCATGTATTAATCCACTTTTTCCATATCCTGCTTTTCCATGTATAATCATTGATTTACAATTTTCAATACATTCTACTACGCTTTTTAGTTCTTTTCTTTGAATATATCTATTATCTATTAAATTAATACTTTTTTTAAAATCATTATTCAATCTTTCAATACAAGGAAAATTTATATCATCATTTGATAAATCTCTTCTAACTATATTATTTCTTTTAAAAAATTCATTTAAAAAACTATTGTCAATTGGTTTACCCATAATTTCTTCATTACATACTAAATCCAAAAAATAATTATAAAGAACATTTTCATCACCAATAAGCAAAAATTTAATTCTTGTTAAAATCATTTCTTTTAATGTTTCATCTGGTATAGCTGCTATTTTAGTTCTGCAAAGATAATCCATTGCTATGTTTATATCATTATCATCATCTGGATTTAAATTTAATTCTTTACAATATTTTTTAAAATCGTTTAAAGTACTTTTTGATTTTTGAATCTGATTTTTATAAAAAGATAACGAATCACCATCATTATTTTGAGCTTTTCTAATCAAATCAGACAAGCTATTAAAAGTTATCGGTGATTGTAATACTACCACATTTTTTTTATTTCTATCTAAATGAAATTTCCATTTTTTTAACAAATCATATTTTTTTATATCACTAAAGCGCCAATTATCATTACTTCCGTTTCTTTGCTTGCATTGTATATATTCGTTTTTTTCATCTTTACCTACTACATATATATCTGTAGCTATCTCTTCATCACCTAAGCCTTCAAAACGACAGTTAAGAGTTTTTTCTTCTAAAACATCCAAAATTGAAAAAATAATACAATTTCTTTCATAACGATTGCCTAATTTATCATTTCTTCCTCCAATTTCATTAGCCATTTATTTCACCTGTATATCTATCAAAACTATAATTAGTTTTAACTTCAGTATCAGAAATTATTAAATATTCCCACCTTTTTAAATTATGTGTTTTTCCATATTCATTAACTTCATTACAATATTTCTCTGCATTTTCTTTTTTTAATTGAACTTCTGTATTATCTACTTGATTTTCAGCTTTTATTTCTATCATATAAATTTTGTTATCTGTTTCTACGATAAAATCCGGTTCATATTTACTGTTTTTATTCCAATAAATATTAAACTGATTTGGTGCTGGTCTAAGCCACTTTAATACTGAATTAGAATTTTCTAATATAATTGAAAAGTCTTTTTCGGTATTTGAATCGAACTTATAAATATTGTGATATGCTTTTTTAAATCCATTAAATATTTTTGTACCAATCAATGTCTTTTCTATTGCCGTTGTATAATTTAGAATATCATCTTTTTTGTATTTAGTATAATTTGCTTGTTTTATAACATCATGCTCTTTAACAATTGCTTTTTCATATAAATTTTGAGTTATATCAACGTGTAAATTAATTTGATTAATAAATTCTTTTGAAATATATTTTGAAAAATTAAATATTATATTTATTA
The DNA here is from genome assembly GCA_947629365.1 of uncultured Bacilli bacterium. Taxonomy (GTDB): domain Bacteria; phylum Bacillota_I; class Bacilli_A; order RF39; family UBA660; genus SIG200. The sequence continues at coordinate 6,793 of CANRDM010000031.1, read as the reverse complement.
TTTCATCATCACTATAAATATCTTTTAATTTATCAATATATTCATCTACCTTGGAATTTAAAATATCAGAACATTTTTCATATTCTATGTTAGGAGATTGAAGTATTTTTTCCATTAGCAATTCTTTAGGATTATTAAATATTGACTTAGTATTGCTTATTTCTATTTCAAATGTCTCTCCATCATCTAGGTGTCTTATAATTATACTTTCTGCCAAAGGTTTGTATTTAAGAATATTACTGAAGTCAAAGTTAAAATCACTATACTTAGGTATAATAGCAACTTCGCTATTAATGGATACATACGGAATATTAATAATATTTTTTCTATATGTTTCAATCATTGAATCAACATTTTCTATAATTTCAGTATATCTTGCTTCGTAATCAAAATCTTCACTAATTTGAGTAACTTTTTTTACATTATCAATAATTTCTGCCTTAATTTGCTCAGTTTTTAAATCTTCTTTCACAATATTTCTAGTCTCAAAAATAAATTTATTGACTTCTTTTTCAATACTCAACGAAACAATCTTTTTCTCATCTGTTTCTTGTTCAATTAATGAATCATATTTTTCTTCTATGATAGATTTTGTTGTAACAATTTCTTTTTCTTCTAAATCCATATCATCTATATATTTAATATTTGTAGCTTTAAATATAGAATTCTCCTTATGAGCTTCATCAATTATTTCTTGATATTTATCGTGAGAAACTATTGTCAAACCATCGACTATATCATTACCCACTCTTTTTCCATATGGCAATCTTAACCCTCTTCCGATTGTTTGCTCTGTTAAAGTTTGAGAGGCTGATCTTCTCAACGGAATTATTGTATATAAATTATTTACATCCCAACCTTCTTTTAGCATATTGACATGAACTACAATTTCTATAGGATTCAATTCATGTTCAAGTAATAAGAGTTTTTCTATATTTTCGTCTTTTTCAGATTTTCCTTGAGTAGAATTGATAAAAAGGACTTTATTTTTATAATATCCATTAAAGAAATCATCTGAAGTAATATAATTTAATACTTGATTTCCATGTTCAACATTTTTGCAAACTATCATTGCAAATGGTTTAACCAACTTAACATTATTTTGCTTTGAATACTCTTCTAATTGTACTTTGGTATTTTGGTGTAGTTTAATTCCATCTAATATTTTTATTTTATCTAATTCATCCTCATTAAAATTATCTGGATTAAAATCTTTTTTTGTAGCTACAAATGGATCTTTAACGTAACCATCTAATAAAGCTTCTCTTAACGGATAGTCATAAATTATATTATTAAACTTTATAGTTTTTGTGCCTTTTTCTACTTGAGGTGTAGCAGTCAATTCTAAACCAAGTATTGGTTTTAACTCGTTTATAACTTTCATACCTTTGTCTGCTCTATAATGATGTGATTCGTCCATTAATACAACTAAATCATTCATATCACATAAATAATTATAATATGATTGTCCAAGATATTCACTTAACGATTTTATTGATTGTTCATCTTTATTTATCTTATCTATATTAAATATATTTATTGTTATTTCACTGTCAAAAAGTTCATTTCTTCCATATTCTTTATAATTTTCACCAGTAATGATTTTAGGAGAATTTTGTATAAACTCTTTTAGTCCCTTAAATACGTATTTTTCACTTCCAACATCTGAGAAATCTTTTTTTAATTTATTATAAATTGTTATATTCGGAGCTATTATCATAAAATCTTTAATATTTTTGGTAATATATAAATATGCAATAAAAGCACCCATTAATCTAGTTTTACCAACACCTGTGGCTATTGCAAAACAAAGAGAAGGGAATTCTCTATCAAAATCTTTAAAATAATTAAATTTACTTTTTATATATTTTATTTTTTCATTATTAGTTTTATCGCTTAAAATATTATCAATGATTTCATCTAGAATTTCAAGACTTTCATATTGAGGTTTTCTTAAACTTAACCTATTTTTTATATACTCTAAGCTAGGATTATCATTCATCAATATCATCCTCACTATCATTATCTATTATTTCATCTTCAATATTTAAAGTATAATTAACATCACCAAATTCATATTTTTTCAAAATGGATTGTGGTATTTTTTGCATTGAAATGTTATTATATTTACATTCACATTCCTCATCAAATGCCTTACAACAGATTAATAACGATTCATCATTTTTCAATAATTCATGAATCATATCTAAATATTCTAGATTAACATAACTCGTTGTAGTAAAAATAAAATCTTTTTCTGTTGAATATCCTTGCTTGTAAAACACATCTTGTTCTTTAATAAATTTAAATCCATTATGTTTAGCTATTGCTTCTGCTAACATATCTGCGTCATATTCATCAGATATAACCCAATTATCATATTTATCCTTATTAAGAAGTGATGGTGCTAACTCATAAAATTTATATCCACCTCCACCATTCCAAGAAACTTGTTTTGTTACTCCAAGCTGATCATTTCCATCAATGATAGAATTTAGTCTAGGTATACAATGAGTATAAATATGATTCCCCATTTCTACTCCTATCCATTTTCTTCTCATTTTATGTGCAACTGCACAAGTTGTTCCACTTCCTAAAAACGAATCTAATACATAATCTCCATGCTCTGTTGAAATATCTAATATTTGTTTCAAAAGTGCCTCAGGTTTTTTACTTCTTTTAAACTCAACATTTCCTTCATTAGCTAAATTTGCCTTAGGAATATCTTCATTTCGCCAAAAGTCAGACATTTTGTTTGTCTTAACTATATTACCATTTCTAATTTCTGATGATGACTCAAGCCACGCAAACAATTCATAATTATTATAATATAACGTGGTTTTTTCACCTTTAGCTTTTCCTCTTGATGGGATATAATCAACAGAATATAGTCCTTTAGAATCAAAAGAGTCAATAATTTTATGTTGAAATGTATTTTCTTTTTGTGGGTTCGTTGTTCTAAAGATTTTTTTGTAATTTTCTAAATATTGTTGAATTATTTCTTCTTTTCTTTTTTCAAAATTTTTTAATGAAATACTATCAATTTGATAATTCTCATGCTTGTATATTATTACATCATTATCCATTGAATCTTTAAAACGTAAATATTCTTTCCTTAATCCTTCATTTGATAAAACATATGAATAACGTTTCATTATACTTTTATCTAGAGGTTTATATACCTTAGCTTCTTTAATTTTCATTGAAGATTTATTTTTAGCATAGGCAAGAATACTCTCCTTTGTATTTACTAGAAAAGTACTTCCTTGTCCTATTCCAGCAGTGCCAGAACGTTCATAAGCAATATCCCCAAGAAAATTTTTTCTTCCAAAAATTTCGTCCATCATAACTTTTAAATAGTGCGACTCTATATCATCAATGGAAACCCATATAATTCCATCATCAGTTAACAATTTATATAGTAGTTTCATTCTTTCATACATAAGAGATAACCATATACTATGTTCTAAATTATCGTTATAATGCTCAAAAGCACTGCCAGTATTATATGGTGGATCTATATAAATACATTTAATTTTACCAGAATAGTCTTGTTCCAAAGATTTTAATGCTAAAAGGTTATCTCCATGAATCAACAAATTACCACTATCAATATCTCCATAAGATTTTTCTTTATCTTCAATTAATATTCTTGGTTCTATTTTTTTCTTTTCATTTTTACCTATCCATGTTAATTCTAACTTATTTTTTGTTTTCATAAAAGATTTTTCCTCCTTTAAAATAACTCCTTAACAATCAAATCTTGTGAATGCAAATTATTATTTTTACCTAACAATAAATTTTCATAAAATTTAATTAAATAAATATTATCTTCTTTTATATTTAAATAATTATTAAAATAATTACTTCTAACTAATGCATTTCTAAAATATACTGATTTATCTTTAAATAATGTATTATCTACTTCGTATCCTAAACTAATTAAATATTTTTCCATAAACAATGCTGTAGTCCTAGTATTTCCTTCTCTAAAAGGATGTACTTGCCAAATATTTGATGAAAAATTAGTTATATTATTAATCACTTCAACAATGTTTATATCTTTATAATTCTTTTCTTTTTCTAATGATATATCATACTCTAATGATTCTTTTAATGTTTTACAATCCCCATAAGCTACCGAATCATTATTTAATATTTTTTCATGTTTAGAAAAATCTATTTTTCTAAATTCTCCAGCAAATTCATAAACATCTTGAAATAAATATTTATGAACATATTTTAAATAATTTACAGATAGTTCAAAATTATCAATTTGCAATAATTCTACAATTCTAGTAGAAACTAAATCACATTCCATTTCATTATGATTTATATCGTTTTGTTTTTCTTTTTCAATATAATATTCTTTTAAATCTTTTTCTACTTGTTCTATAGTAAGATTTCCTTCTACATTATCACTAACAAGACTTTCAAAATATTTAGAAGGTTTTAAATTATCTACTTCTTGAAGACCTATAGCCATATCCCACTGTAATTGTTTAACATAATCATTTGACTTTATTTCTTCAGTATATTCTACATTACTAGAATCTAGATCTTTTTCACTCATTTTAATACCTCCTACCTTACTGCATAATATTTAACTTAAACATAATGTACTTTATAATTTACCAGTACTCTCTTCTTTACTATTAGCAATGATTTCTTTTATTTTGTATGAAAATAGTAATTCACTATCCATATCTACATATTTTTTTATTATGACTTACTAATATTTAAATCTAAAAAATCTGATGTTAGTATATATCCATGATTACTGTTTAAATTTTTAAATTTTAATTTAATTATTCATAACAAAATTATAACATTTTGTTGCAAATTAGCAAATGCGATTTAATTATAAAATTTCTAATTATTATTCTCCAACTTCATAACCATTTTTAATTGCTAATATTTTCCCTTTTAGTTCTCTATTATCCTTTTTAATATTATATTTTCTATAATCATATTTTCTATTTGTTTCATATCCTGGAGTAAAGTAATGATTAGAATAACCTAATTTATCTATATCATCAACAATATCTTTTAAATCAAAATCACACATATCATCAAGCATTCCTAAACCTTCACCATTTACTACTATTGGATAAAGTTCTTGTTCTTTATAGCTTTTTAATTTTCTTGAACCTAAATATATAATATTGAAAGTAGTTGTAGATCCAGTGTCGTATTTCATTTTCATTGTGTCATTCTTTTCTAATTTCAATTCACTTAATTTTGTTACAACAGCATTAGATAACTCATCAAAGTCAGAATCTTCTTCAGGACAAACCCAGCAATCGAATAAATAATCTTTGTATTCAATGTCATATAAATGGTATGCAAGTGAATTAAATGATGCGAGTATAGTATATGCAAGATCTGCTACTGTTCTTCTACAAGGTATTTCAATACTCCTCCATATTTTATTTTCTAACCCTTCTATTCCAATTCTAAAAGTTAATATTTCATTCATTTTTAAACACTCCTATTCAAATTTAATATTATTTTTATTACACCATTCTATGGCAATTTCTTTATACTTTTTATCTCTAAACCTATACCAATCTTCAATTATATCAAAATTAATACATGTATCTTTAAATCTTCTAAAAGCCCCACGACCATTAATGGCAATTTGTAATTGATTGTAAAGCTTAACATCTTCTATAGTCTCTATAAACTCTTCCATCATAACATATTCATCAATATAATATTTAGTAGGTAGTCCTATACAATTATCATATATTTCTTCTTTTTCATCTTCGCTCATATCTGAATAATCACCTATATAAATAAATTCATTTGTTTTGTCGTTGTAATAAGCACTAGAATCCATTCCATCATTTACAAATTCTAACATTTCTATAACATCATCTAATTTTACTCTCATTTTAACTTCACTCCTTTTCATTAAACCCCTACATATTCCAAACTAGCAATGAAATTTAATATGCTATTTATCACTTCATCTATTGGCAATTCTAGCCAATTGTTTTTAATATTATCAAAGTTTCTAATAAATCTGTTACTACTTAATATTTCTTTTAATTCACTATAAATATCATTTATATTATAATACTCTAAAGTCTCATTTAAAAATATATAATCATTTATTAACAAGTATGTTTTACCTTTATCTAGATTTGTTTCATTTATTAAAAAATAAAAATCTAAAATATCTTTATATCTTGTAGAAGCTCTGCCAAAAACTAGTAATGATTTTAACTTCTCTACAAAAATTTGTTCTTTCGAATTAACAAGTAACACAACATTTTCATTTAAGACATCTAAACTAAACACTAATTCTTCTTGGGCTATACTCACATTTTTGTGAACACCTAAATCTAATTTAATAACGATATTATTATCATAATTATCAATTAGCTTAAGTTCTAATCGTTTACCTTTATAGTCTTGTTGATTAAGTTCCATTATTTCATCATTTATAATTTCTAGCTTTATACCATCTTTTACTTTTCCAAGCCCACTAATAAACTTTCTTATTTGGTTATCTTCAAGTGAATATCTTATAAAATCTAAATCAATATCTCTAGTTGCCCGCCTTTTATCCTTAGAGATATTGTGCATCACAACTCCGCCTTTAATAGTCACATTATTTATGTATGGGCTTTTAGAAATTTTTGAAAGTATAATATCTTGTCCAACTTTTGCCATAGCATCACGAGTGTTATACCCAATGCTATGATATTCTTTAATTAATTCTTGTATATTCAAGTTACAAAACCTCCAACTGTATTGTATCTAAAATATGATCCTCTATATTAAA
>CANRDM010000030.1 GCA_947629365.1 uncultured Bacilli bacterium | reverse complement strand
TTAATTACTAAATTTATTTTAAACCACGATTATTTACTTTATCATATAAAACTTCATAATTTTTAGATACAATTAAATTAAATAAATCGCCAACCGTCATATCAGCCAAATCTACATTTTGTTTTTCAATATTATTTTCTTTAATATAAAATTTTACTTCCAGTAGTTTAGGTTCTAATTCTTTATTTTCAACATATGTTACCGTAAAAGTGTTTAACTCATTAGCATTTGAAAAAAATAAATACCCTTCATTATAAGGAATTAAAAACTCAGCGTAACAATCCATTATAGGCATTGTAGCATTAATTGAAGGATATTTAACATATCTTAACATTGGAACATTATTATCTAAAGGTCTTGTTTGAACATTAAAAACGTCATTCCATTTATCTTCACTTTTAACAGATATCTCTGCACCAATTACTAATGAAGATGTTGCATAACTTTTAAAACCAACAGCAATATCTTTATCTTTAGTAAAATTGGATACCTCTGTATACGTACCATTACTACCTCTAATAGTCATTTCCTTTTTTAAAATATCATCAGGAAATAATTTCCACAAAAATGAAAAAATGATAAATTCATTTCTTTGTTGTAATCCTTTAAAATTACGTAATAAATTAGGATCTTTTATTTGTGTAATATCACTATTAGCCTCGGCATACCAAGTTAATTCTTGAGCTAAAGTATCACTAATTTTTTTAGTTTTATTCATACCTGAACCTCCCAAATATAATAAATATTTACACTTTTATTTTAACATAGTCATTTATAGTTTTCCATTTTATTATTACTATTTGACATTTAATTGATTATAATTAAATAATTTATGTTAGAATAATTATTGTAAAGATTATAATTGAAAGGATATTTAATATGAATGAAAGAATAACATTTATTTTGACTTTTAATGATTTAAATAATCAAAGGATAAAATTTTATATTAATAAAATAAATGAAAAATTGTGCAAAATTCCTTTTGGAAAAAGCGATATTAATCGAATTGAAGCTGACACACTTCCGTATCACATAACCTTATTTGCTTGGAATATTGAAGAAAAAATAAAAGTAATTGAATCTCTATCACAAATTGAATTTCCTAAGTTAAAAATTAAAATAGATGATGTAAAAATAATGAACGGCAAAGAAAATAGTTATGTCTTATATTTTAATGTAGAAAATAACAATGAATTAAAATTATTACAAAAACAAATATATCAAATTTTTCCAAGTAAAAAATATAATCCGGAAGATTATAAATTTCATATTACTATCCATATAGATAAAGATTATAATAAAATAATTGCAATTAAAGAAAAAATTCTAAAAGATTTTAAACCTTTTGAATTAGAAGTTAATAAATTTGAACTTTACGAAATTTATCCTGCTAATTTAGTTAAAACTATATTTTCAAAGGTTTTTTAATAATTTTATCATAAGGTCTTAACTTATTTAGTAGTGTATCTTTGTTTTTCTTAATTACTACAATATTTCTAATACCATCATTATTATATAAATCAAAATTAATTGTATTTATTATTTCACTATCAAGTAAATGAATTGTATCTAAAGCATCTTTTAATTCTTCTTCAATATTACCTTTTAAAGCAATAAATAATCCATCTTTTTTAACTAGAGGAAGACTTAATTCAGATAATATTCTTAAATTTGCTACCGCTCTTGAAGTTACAATATCAAATTTATTTAAATTTAATTTAGCATAATTTTCACAACGGTCATTAATAATATTTACAGAAATACTAATTTTTTCTTGTAATTCTTGTAAAAATTTAGTTTTTTTATTATTAGAATCTAATAAATAAACATTTAAATGAGGAAAAAATATTTTAACTACCATTCCCGGAAATCCTGCTCCTGTACCAATATCTATTAGGTTAGATACATTATTTAAATTTACTGCTTTAACTATTGTTAAAGAATCATAAAAGTGTTTTAAATAAATATCATCGTCATTTTTTATGGCAGTTAAATTAGTATGCATATTATATTCTTTTAAAAATTCTTTATATATTTCTAATTTATTTAACATATCTTCGTTGTAATTAATATTTAATTTAGTAATTTCTTTAATAAATTCTTTTCTATTCATTTTTATTATATTCCTTTTTTAAATAAACCGCCAATATCGCTATATCAGCCGGATTTACCCCACTAATTCTAGCTGCTTGAGCAATAGTTCTTGGTCTTACTTCACTTAACTTTTGTCTTGCTTCACTAGCTATATTTTTAACATTTTGATAATCTATATCATCTGGTATTTGCTTTTCTTCAATTTTTAATAATTTTTCAGCTTCCTTAATTGATTTATTAATATATCCTTCATACTTTAAAGCAATTTCTACTTGTTCTAACACTTCGTCATCATAATTAAATGTAGTAAAGTTTTTTAAAAAATCAAAAGTAATTTCTGGCCTTTTTAATAATTCTTCATACGTAATATTTTTATTTGGTATTAAAATATTATAATCATTAAATACTTTTCTTACATCTTTATCAATAACTAACTTTTTAGTTTTTAATTCTGTTTTTAAAAGTTCAATATTTTTAATCTTATCTAACAATCTTTGATGTTGTTCTTCATTTATTAAACCTACTTCATACCCTTTTTCTCTTAAACGTAAATCCGCATTATCACTACGAAGTAAAAGACGAAATTCTGCTCTACTTGTAAGCATTCTATATGGATCAGTTATTCCTTTAGTAACTAAATCATCAATTAAAACACCAATATATGCTTCACTTCGAAGCAACACTAAAGCATCTTTTCCTTTTATCTTTAAAGAAGCATTAATTCCGGCCATTAAACCTTGACCTGCGGCTTCTTCATAGCCACTTGTACCATTAATTTGACCCGCTGTAAAAAGATTAGCTAAAACTTTATTTTCTAAACTAGCATTTATTTGTAATGGTGATATGGCATCATATTCAATGGCATAAGCATATTTAGTAATAATAGCGTTTTCTAATCCCTTTAATGAATGCACCATTTCTTCTTGAACATATTCGGGCATACTAGTTGAAAATCCTTGTAAATACCATTCATCATAATAAATGCTTTCTGGCTCTAAAAACAATTGATGTCTTTCTTTATCAGCAAATCTAACTATTTTATCTTCAATTGATGGACAATATCTTGGTCCTACTCCAGTAACATATCCACCATACATTGCTGATTCTTTTAAATGTTTATTAATAATTTCTTTTGTTAAATCATTAGTATAAAGTAAGTAACATTTTTGTTGCTTATTTATATCATAGACAGGTTTTAAATCAAAACTAAAAGTATGATATGTATCATCACCTAATTCTTCACTCATTAAAGAAAAATCAATTGATTCTTTTTTTATTCTCGGTGGTGTTCCCGTTTTAAGTCTAATGATATTTAGTCCGTATTTTTTTAAGTTATCACTAAGATGATTACTTCTTCCTTCTCCATGTGGCCCAGATGGGGTTCTATCACTTCCTCTTAAAATATCACTTTTTAAATAAGTACCTGTTGTTAAAATAACGGTTTTACTATATATTTTTTCACCATTATTAAGAATAACCCCTAAAACTTTATTATCTTCAATAATTAAATCTTCAACTAACCCTTCTTTTATTTCTAAATTAGGATTATTTTCTAAATATTCTAACATAACTTTAGGATATACTCTTTTATCGGCTTGAGCTCTTAGACTTCTTACCGCTGGTCCTTTGCTATTATTAAGCATTTTGATTTGGAAATGGCTTTTATCAGCCACTATTCCCATTAATCCTCCTAAAGCATCTATCTCTCTTACAATAACGCCTTTTGCTGTTCCCCCAATGGAAGGATTACAAGGCATATCAGCTATATTATTTTTATTCATAGTTAAAAGAAGGGTTTTCATACCCATTTTAGAAGCAGCATTACTTGCCTCACATCCTGCGTGTCCTCCTCCAACTACGATAACATCATACATTTTTAATCACCTATTTTCCTAAACAGAAATTACTAAATAAAGTATCAATTAACTCATCTTGATATACTTCACCAGTTATTTCTCCTAAATAATTCCAAGCATTTTTAACATCTATTAAAGCAATATCAACTGGCATAATTACTAGGTTATTTAAAGCCTCTTCAATACTTTTTAAAGCTTTCTTTAATAAATCTATTTGTCTAACATTAGAAATATAAGTCATATCTTTAGTTATATTTTCTAAATTTAATTTGTCAATAATTGCGTTTTTTAAACTATCTAATCCTAAGTTTTCTTTACTATTACCTAATATATAATTATCTTCTAAACTAATTTTTAACTTTAAATCAGATTTATTAACAAAAATAATTCTTTTTTTACTAGGAATATTTTTAATTAATTTTTCATCATCTAAAGTTAATTTTTCATTACCATTTAAAACCACTACTACTAAATCAGCATCTTTAATTACTTTTTTACTCTTAGTTACCCCAATTTTCTCAACTATATCAGTAGTTTTTCTAATTCCAGCCGTATCAATAAAATTAACTTTAAAGCCATTTAATGATATTGAACCCTCAACTATATCTCTTGTTGTTCCGGCAATATTAGTAACAATTGCTTTTTTTTCATCTAATAATTTATTTAAAATGCTACTTTTTCCAACATTTGGCCTACCTACAATCGCTACATTTATTCCTTCATTAATAATTCGACTATTCTTTGAATCCATAATTAAACTTTTTAATTCATCTTTTAATTTATTTAATCTAGGTATTAATGTTTCTTTAGTCATTACTTCTATATCATCATACTCAGGATAATCAATATTTACCTCAATACTAGCCATTAAAGTTACTAATTCTTTTCGAAAATTTCTTATTCTTTTAGTAAGCGTTCCTTGTAAATTATTTAATGCTAATTTTCTTTGATTATCAGATGATGCATTAATTAAATCATTGACACTTTCAGCTTGAGTTAAATCAATTCTACCATTTAAAAAGGCTCTTTTAGTAAATTCTCCTGGTTCTGCTATTCGACAACCATTATCAAGAAGTAATTCCATTATTTTATTGGTGGCATTAATACTACCGTGAGAATTTATTTCAATAATATCTTCTTTTGTATATGTTTTAGGGGCTAACATTACACTTACTAATACTTCATCAACTATCTCTTCTCCATCACAAATATAGCCATAATGTATAGTATGACTTTGAACTTTAGTTAAATCTTTACCTTTAAATATTTTATTTACTATATTAATGGTATCTTTTCCACTTACTCTAATAATTGATATTGCTCCCACTCCTAAAGAAGTTGCAATTGCACATATAGTATCTTCCATATACATCCCCACTTACATACGCGTATATAATAGCACAAATTAAATTAAATTGCACTACAATTTAAAATTTGGTATAATAATTTTCTAATGAAGGAGAATTCTTATAATGGATAACATTAATAATGTAGAAACTAATAATGATTTGAAAAATTTAAATTTTTATGAAGTTTTACGTGAAATATACAAAAATAATTTATCTTTTTCCCAGTTTGAACTATACTTTACTTTTTTTAAAAAAGAAATTTATAATCCGGAATTTTATAGTACCAAAGGTATACAATTTTGTCTAGCATTGAATGAGGCATCTGTTATAACAAGCTCTTTAGAAGAAAAAGAAAAAGTAGACTTGTATAAAGAAGAATTACATAATTATGTAGTTTATGCCATTTGCAAACACATAAGAAAAAATAGAAAAAAATATTTTAAATCACTTACTTTAGTTTTAAAATTCGATAATAGAAAACCTATAAGTATTAGTGATTTTATAAGATATTTTGAAATCTTAAGAGTAGCTATTGTCACCGAGACTAAAGAAAACTCTGAAGAAATTAATCTTTTACCACTAATTTTAAAATTGCAAAATGCTAAAGTGACAGAACCAGCATCATATACTGAACTTTTTCAATTTCACGATTATCAAAAACTTTTAGCTTATTATGCTAACGAATTAAGTAAAGAAGATAAAATGAAAAAAATAAATAAACAATATCAAAACAAAAGACGTTCAATTTAATATAACGTCTTTTTTAATTATTCTGGTTTAATAACTACGTGTCTATTTGGTTCTTCGCCAGTACTTTCGGTTTTAACACCTTTAAAATTAGTTAAGGCATTATGAACTATTCTTCTGTCATATGCATTCATATTATCAAGTTCTACTTCAACTTTAGTTCTCGCTACTTCTTTAGCTAAGTTTCTTGCAAGTCTTATTAATCTTTGTTCTTGTTTTTCTCTATAGTTTTCGACATCTAAAACTAAATAACAATGAATATTAAACTCAGTATTCAATTTTTGTTTAACAATATTTTCTAAAGCTTTTAAAGTATTACCTTCTCTACCTATTAAGACTGGGTTATTTGATGAATATATTTTTATATAAATAACTCCATCTCTAAGTTTGGTTTCAAAGTTAACACTAAGTCCCATATTAGAAAGTAATTCTTCTAAATATTCTTTAGTAAATTGTAATAATTCACTTTTTAGATATATTTTTACTTCATAACTGCTATTTTTATTAAATAACCCACTTTTTTTTTCGGTATAATTATAATAAAAATCTTTATCTGTTATACCATTATCTTCACAAACATTTGCTAATATTTCTTCTAAGTCTTTTCCTTCTTTAGTTATTATTTCCATACTTCATACCTCTTTTAATTTCTAACTTATCTTTTATTTTATCTTTTTTATTATTTTTATCCTTTTTATCTTTTTTCTTTACTTCGCCAGATAATCTTCTAAAGACAAAAGTCTGAATAGCAATAAAGGCATAAGTTATAATCCAATAGAAGGCTAAGGCGGTTGATAATGAGAATGATGTAATAACAATCATTACGGTCATTATTTTAGTCATCATACCCATTTGATCTTGCATTTCTTTCGTTTGATTAATGGCTCCCGTGCTACGCATTGAATATTTGAAAGAAAAATATGTTGATAAGGCAATTAAGATAACTAGGAGAATATATAAATAATTACCTTTTGATAAACCAACATAAGGGGTCATACCTAAATTAAAACCTAAAAGTTTATCTTCAAAAATGGCCGGTACACGATTAATCGCTTGTAAAAAAGCAAAGAAGATAGGTAATTGTAAGAATGCAACTAAACAGCCAGACATTGGTTTAACATTAAATTTTTTATAAACATTCATCATTTCTTGGCTTTTCATCATTAATGATTCACGATCTTCACGACCACGATATTTAAGTTCTAATTTTTGCATTTCTTGTTGAACTTTTTGCATATTCTTACTTTGTTTTTGAGTTTTATATGCTGATGGTAATAAAATTAAACGAATAGCAAGACCAACAAGAATTAAAGAAATACCCATATTACCAACAAGCTTACCTAAAACTAAAATTAAATACGCTAAGGGTTTAACAAAGATAAGTTCCCAAATGCTTGATGATTTATTAGAATTAATTTTAAAATTACTACAAGTTGGTAAATCCTTTAAAGATATTTTTAATTCATCATCATATTTTTCATATACTTTATATAATTCAGAATCAACTTCTGGTTTACATAATATATTATTAGGAAGATTTTGACCTGTTTCTTCAAACTGAACTATCTTATTATCAGCATCTTTTATATAATCATTGGCACCACATCCACCTGTAAATAACACTGCTAATAATAATATTACTGCCATTAATTTCTTTTTCATTAGTTTTCTCCTTTATTATTTAACAATTTTTGCAAACTTAATTCCATCTCTTGATAGGTAAGAGATACTATGTCCCTTTTACATATTATAATATAATTATGATAATTTGAAAATAAAAAGCGATTATTATCAATTATATTTCTAACTTTTCTTTTTATTCGATTTCTTATAACGGCTTTTCCAACCTTTTTACCAACCGCAATACCATAATTGTTTTTTATTTCTTCTTTTTTAACAGAATAAATAATAAAATACTTATTACTTACTTTATTACCTTTTGCAATTATTTGATTAAATAATTCATTTGATTTGACAATTTCCCTTTTTTTCATAATTTAAAAAATGCGTAAGAAATTATTTAGTTAATTCCTTACGTCCTTTTCTACGGCGATTATTAATAATCTTTGTTCCTTTACGAGCAAAGAAACCGTGTTTTTTGGCCTTTTTACGATTATTTGGTTGATAAGTTCTTTTCATTAATACACCTCTTCCTAAGCGTTATTACTATATCATTATTATTATAGAAATGTCAAGAAAATTCAGTTGCAAACCAAATTTACTTGTAGTATAATACAATTCAAATTTTTAAAGGGGAGTTTTGATAATGAAAAAAAATATTAAAAATAGAATAATTGCTCTTGTTATAAGCATTAGTACATTACTATCTTTATCTAGTAGTAAATCGCTTAAAGATGTTGAAATAGATAGTGAAGGAATAAACTTAGAAGATAGCTCTTTAGATGAATATTATCAATTTATAAAAAAATATAAAGTCAATTATGATTTTGATAACTTAGGATTAAATACAGATGAAGCTAAAGAAATTTATAATTATGAAGCCACTCCTTGTTTTAGTTATACACCTAAAAATGTTAATAAAATTCTATGGCAAATTTATCTTAATAGAGATGTAGATACTAATTTAATTGAACCTTATTATTTTCGAGAATATGAAGTTAATACATATGATGTTTATTTAAAATGGCAAGAAATTGAAGGCAATAATAAAGATAAATTACATAGTAGTTATTTATTTACTAATGCTCTTCAATATATTATTGCATATTTATGTCGAAATAATGAACTTAAAGGTGATGATTTACATGTTTTAAGTAATTTAGTTATTAAAGTTGATAAGATTAATCAAAGAGGTATTTTAGGTAATTATTACCCAGGAGAATATAAAATTATTATTGATATGGACAAAATTTTAGAATTTAGTATTAAAAGAGATTATAAATATGATTTTGAAGATGTTGATTCTTATGCTTTCTTTAATTATTATTATAGTAATCTTCTTAAAACCCTTTGGCACGAGATTAATCACGCAAGACAAGATAAATGTGAATGTCGACGTGATAGTGAACAAGAATGTTTAAGATTTAGTAATTTAAACTTAAATTTTTTAATTGAATCTTCGGCTGAATCTTATATTCAAAATTGTGGGAATTATCCTTATAATAAGAAAACTACTAATGATTATTCTTATCTTACAGCAAGGAAAAAAGAAGCTACTTTATTACTTTTAGGAATGTTTAATAATACTAGTATCGATAAATATTATCAAGCTATAAATAGTCAAAATGTTAAAGATTTATATAACTATTGGAATGTTGTTAAATTAAAAGATATTAAGAGATTAGATCGTATTTTATATTATTTAGATGGTTTAGAAGGTTATAATAATTTTAATAATAAAATAAATATTGATCCAAATGATAGTGCTTTTGATATTGAAATTAAATGTGGTTCAGAATATCGTATTGATTTATTTCTAATGATTTTAGAAAGATTACAAGAATATGCAAAATTAAATAGTGATTTTACTCTTGATGAACATATCTGGACTTATTTAATAATAAGAAATATCATATTGAGTAATTCTTATAAAATAAGAACACTCGATGATAATACAGATTCAGATATTATTATTGATGAAGATTTAAAAGATTATATATATAAAATTGAGAAAGAATATATAGATTATTTAGGATCTAAATATAATGAAGTATATGGAATAGTTACAGGCCTTTTTAATGTTTATGAAGATTATATTATCAAATTAATGAATAATTTTTATATAAGAGATGAAGAATATGATGAAATAACAAGTATTAAAAATTATCTTTTAGAAAGATTTCCAACATTAGAAATTATTTTATCACAAGCAATTTATGATACCTCAACAATGAATTACTTAAGATATATTAACAATAAAGAAGAATTAAGTTTAAAAAAATAAACGTTTTTAACAAATTATTAACAATAAATTTTTAAAAAATAAGAAAGTATTTAAATATAATGTTAACAATTATAACATTTTCAACATTAATAATTATTAACTAAAATTACTATTTGTTTATAATGTTAATAAAAATTTGTTGAAAGTGTTAAAATAAGTAATTAACACGCATAAATATGCCATTTTTAATGTTAATAAATATGTTGAAAACTTTTTTTTTACAATTTAATCTTGTAATCAAAATGCATTTAAGTTAAAATTGAAATTGGGATATATATGAGATGTGGGGTGAGGTATGAAAACACACGAACTATTTAAAAATTTATTAAAAGAAATTGAAGGCGAAGTAAGTCGTGGCACTTATACAACGTGGTTTAATGACCTTGAACTCATTAGTATTGATGATAAAGAAATCAAGATAAAAGTACCTCTCCAAATCCATAAACAAATACTAAAAACTACTTATTATGAACTTCTTGATAGCACAATGTTTTCTTTAACAGGTATCAATTATGAATTTAAATTTTTTACTGAAGATGAATTACAAGATGAAACAAATCTTGAAAGTAATAAAGAAGAAAATGAAGAAAGTCAAATAATTGTCTGGAATACCAATTTAAAACCTAATTTAAACTTTGATAATTATGTTATTGGTGAATCCAACCGTCTTGCTTTTATTTCCGCAATGAATGTAGCTCAATCACCAGGGACAATTCGTAATCCACTCTTTATTTATGGTAAAAGTGGAACCGGCAAAACCCATTTAATGAATGCAATTGGCAATTATATAACTGAACACTCGAAAAAAAGAGTTTTATATACAACCAGTAATGATTTTAGAGAAGAATATGTTTGTATATCAAAAGAAAACAAAGGTAAAGAAGCAATTGAATATGCTAATAACTTTAAAAATAAATATCGTAATGTTGATGTTTTAATTATTGATGATATTCAATTTTTAGTTGATTCTCCTTTAACCCAACAAGAATTCTTCCATACTTTTGAATCGCTTCATCAAGCTAATAAACAAATAATTATCTCAAGTGATCGTTCTCCAGACGATTTAAAGAAAATCGAAGAGCGGCTTAGAAGTCGATTTAAATGGGGTCTTCCCGTTGATATTCATCCACCTGATTTTGAACTTCGTTGTGAAATTATTAAACAAAAACTTCAAAATTCCAGTATAAAAGATAAAGTTAATAAAGATGTTATTGAATATATTGCTAATGGTTGTCAAAGTGATGTAAGACATATTGAAGGAACAATTAATCGTTTACTTGTTTATACCGCTTTATATACACCAGATAGAATTGATTTAAATTTTGCAATTGAAGCTTGTAAAGATTATATTGATAATAATATTTATCAAGAAAATACGATTTCTCATATTCAAAAAGTAGTTGCGGATTTCTATAAAATTACTGTTGATGATTTAAAAAGCAAAAAAAGAAGCAATAATATAGCTTATCCAAGACATATAGCAATGTACTTATGTCGAAGTGAAACCGAAGAAAACTTAGTTAAAATAGGGTTTGAATTTGGAGGAAGAGATCATTCTACTGTCGTAGCTAGTTGTGAAAAGATAAAAGAAGAGTTACAAAAAAATAGCAATTTAGAACAGGTTTTAAAAGAAATAAAAGCAAAGTTATAAATTAGTTAAAAAATTGTTGATAAATTAATAGTTATTAACACTAAAAATATAAGATATTAATTAATAAAGTAATGGTTTTCAACATATTCAACATTATAATAAAAAATAATATTTAAAAATAATAAAAAAGAAAGAAGGAATTTAAATGAAATTTGTAATTGATAAAAATATTTTATTAGAGGCCCTTACTAATGTAACGAGGGCAATTGGAACTAGAACAACAATACCTATTTTAAATGGCATTAAATTTGATTTAACAAATGATGGTTTAAGTTTATTTGCTAGTGATTCAGAATTATCTATTAGAATTAAAATACCTGAAAAAGATATTAAAAAGATAGAACAACCAGGAAGTATTATTATTAGTAGTAAATTTATTTTAGATATTATTAGAAAAATGCCTTCAGATATTATTACCTTTGCTTTAGAAGATAATAATAAAATAAAAATATATACTGATAATAATGAATATAATTTAAATTGCTATGATTTAGCTGATTATCCAAATATCTCTTTAGATGAATCAAAAGAACCAATTACTTTAAAAGATGAATTAATTAAAAATATGATAAATGAAACATCTTATGCTGTTTCAACTCAAGAAGCAAGATTATTATTTACAGGCGTTAACTTAAAAATTGCTGGTAATAGTTTAGAATGTATTGCAACAGATTCTTATCGTTTATCAAAAAAGAGTATTACGCTTGATAATATAATTAGTACAACAATTAATATCATTATTCCTGGAAGAAGTATTAATGAATTAGAAAAAATATTAACAAATGATGGTGAAGATGTTATTATGCATATCTTTACTAATAAAATATTATTTAAATATAAAAATATTGAATTTCAAACTAATTTATTAAGTGGTCAATATCCTGATACCAATCATTTTATTCCTTCTGAATTTTCTTACATTATTAACATTGATTTAAAACAATTTAATGATGCAGTCGATAGAGCTAGCTTACTTGCGCAAAGCAAAGATAAAAATATTGTTAGAATGGAAATAAATGATAAAACAATGGTTGTTTCATCTAGTGCTAGTGAAATAGGTAAAACAGAAGAAACTTTAACGATAGAGAGTAATAATAAAGAAAAGATTGATATTGCTTTTAGTTCAAGATATATGCTTGAAGCTTTAAAAGTTATCAAAGATAATAATATTTTGTTACTTATTAATGCTGATGATAAACCAATTGTTATAAAATCAGTTGAAGATGAATCATTAACCCAATTAATATTACCAGTAAAAACTTATTAAAGAAGGAAAAGAAGAGAAAAAATGCAATGTTATTAACTTAAGGAAAGATAGATTTAATTTAAAAAGTCTATCTTTTTTGATAGAATGAAAGTATAAAAAG
>CANRDM010000029.1 GCA_947629365.1 uncultured Bacilli bacterium | reverse complement strand
GTTTAAGAGGATATAGTCAAACTAACCCAATTCAAGCTTATACAATGGAAGGTTATGAAATGTTTGATAATCTTTTGATAAAAATTGAAGATTTAACTGCTAAATTCTTACTTAAAGCTGAAGTAAGACAAAATACGGAAAGAAAACAAACGTTGAATGGAACCGCTAATGATGGTAAGGAGACAGTTAAAAGTGCTCCTAAAAGAGTAAATAAAATAGGCCGAAATGACCCTTGTCCTTGTGGAAGTGGGAAGAAATACAAGAATTGTTGTGGCAAGTAGTAAGTTTTATAGGGTTTTGCACTGTTAATGTAAAATTTGGATATTGGTTACATATTGGAAAAGTAGTGTATGGAATAAAGTATTAATAATTAACTTAAATTAATAAAGGGGGATTAAAATTGAAAACAGATATAGTAAAAACAGAAATTATTGTAAAAGAAAATAAAATTGGAATAATGCGAATTGGGAGTATTAATTATATTTCTTTAACTGATTTAGCACGATATAAAGATAAAGAGAGAACGGACTATATAATTCAAAACTGGATGAGAAATACAAATACAATTCTTTTTTTAGGAACTTGGGAATATTTAAATAATCCAAATTTTAATTCCATCGAATTCGATGGGTTTAAAAATGAGTCAGGAACAAATGCTTTTGTAATGACTCCAAAAAAATGGATTGCAGCGACAAAAGCTATTGGTGTAATTTCAAAACAAGGAAGATATAATAGTGGCACTTTTGCTCATCCAGATATTGCTTTTGAATTTGCAAGTTGGTTATCACCTGAATTTAAATTATATTTAATAACGGAATTTGAAAGATTAAAAACAAATGAAGCATATCAATATAAAGTTGAGTGGAGTGCGACTAGGCTTTTATCAAAAGTTAATTATATTGTTCATACAGATGCAATTAAGAAATGCATAGTTCCAACTTTAACTGAAAAACAAAAACAATTTGTATATGCAGAAGAAGCCGATGTATTAAACGTTGCGTTATTTGGAATGACTGCAAAAGAATGGAGGAAAAGTAACCCAGAACTTGCAGAAAATGGAAATATAAGAGATTATACAGATCTACTTCATTTAGTAATATTAAATAACTTACAAAATACAAATGCAGAATTAATTGAAGAAAAAGTTTCTCAAAGGGAAAGACTTATCAGGTTAAACAATTCAGCAAGAAGACAAATGGAAGCATTAAAAGATAATAAAAGTCTTAAGGATTTAGAATTGTTACAAAAACAAGTTAATGAAAAGAAGTTGATTGAACAATAAAAAAACTATATAATTAGGCTAGTAAACAAATGTTAAAAAATTCCTCATTTTTGGAATAATGATAATATAGATAGTACTCATAACACTATGTATACTGATGTTTCGTTGTAAAAAAAACGTGTTCTTTTAACATATATATGGTGTAATATATGTATAAAGGTCGGGTAGAAAAAGAAAAACTGGATAATCCTAAAGTGTTAACTTTAGTAAAAGATTTAAAACAAGTAAATAAAACAAGATGATGGAACGATAAAAAGATGAAATTGTTGAAAACTTTTTCATCTTTTTTGCATAAAAACAAGGAATAAAATAGTATAAAATAAAAATTATCGTAAACAAAAAATTGAGGTATGACCTTATAAATTATTTTACACAAAATATTCCCAAAAAAATCTAAATTCAAAAGTGAACTTGACTTTACAATTAATAATGATATATTAATTATAAGAATAGCAATGTTAAAAAATGAGGAAGGGTTATTATATATGAAATGTAAAAAATGTGGTTATGAAAATGCAAAAAAAATAAATTATTGTGTTAAATGTGGCAATATGTTAAAAAACAATAACAATAAAAAAATAAAAATACTTATAATTTTATTATTACTAATTTTAGTTTTAGGATTAGTTTTAGGAATATTTTTAAAAAATAAAAATGTTACTTTAGAAGATCCGTTTGCTGACATTCAAAATATTAATTCTTCAAGTGAATATATTAAAGATGGAGAATTAGTTAATAGTGTTAAGGATACATTAAGGTCTCTTTATGAACAAAATAAAATAACTGCCGATACATATATAAAAGAACTAGCTTATAGTATTTTTGATGTTAGTAAATTAAACTCAGCATATCAAAATTTAGAAAATGAATTTCCTGATATTACTGATCTTTATAAAAACGCTGCGCTTTTAGTAGATGATTTATCAAAAGAAACTATTATGTATCTAATTGATCAAGCTTATCTAAGTAATATTAGTATTGAATCAAATTCACAAAATTTACCTCAGCCGACTGCAGTTGATAAAAATGTTAAAAAATTAAACAAGGTGGTTTTATCTTCTAAAGGTAATTTTTTAATATATTATACCGATAATGGAATTAATGCTACTGATAAAGCTTATGTACAAAAAGCAGCTGACTTTTTAGAAGAATTAGTTTTATTATATGAGAAAAAATATAATATGAAATATGAATATACATATTCTGCTGGTATAAATAATACTTCTTCAGCTTTTTATTCTATATTATTAAAAATTAATAATATAGATCCATCTTATTTAAAAACAGCAATGCCCGTTTATATGTTAAATACTGATAATGAAAATACAGGAATTCTAGGTTATTATTTTCCTAATATAGAAACTTATTTAAAAATACTTTTAAGAATTTTTAATCCTACAGATATAGATGAAGATATTAAAACATCTTATACTTTGCCATTTTTTGTTGTTAATTCTGCTGTAAAAGATTTTGATAGTACAAAAATAATATTAGCACATGAATTATTCCATCATTATCAAAAATATATTTGTGGTGATGGAAAATATATTTCAGATTGTGAAAGTGGAGATTTTACAGAAGAAACTACAGCCAATTTAGCCGCTACGCAAAATTTAAATATTAATTCAACAAATAAAGTATTTAACAGTCACGCTAAACAATATATTTTGGATTCAGAAAATAGCATTAATAAAGTTTGTAATGCTAATGGTTATTGTTCCTTTGTTTTTGCTTATAATTATGCTTCAATAGTAGAAAATGGAACTAATCTATTATTTCAATCTATAAAAGAAAAAGATCCACTTAAATATTTGTATGAGAATTCAAATGGAAAGTACAAAAATGTTTTATTAACTTTAGCCGAAAAAAACTTAACTCACGATTATGAAAATAAATTACTTATACCAGAGGTAGATAATAAAATTTATATACCCAAAAATTATTTATCTTTAACAACAAAAGATTTCAAAAAAACAATAGATATTAATTATTCAAGTATGCATTATTATTATGTTGATCCTAAAAAATATAATGATAATACACAATTAATTATTGATGCTGATGAAAATACTTCAATATTGTTTTTCATTAAAAAAGGTGATAAATATAATTATTTACATAAGCAAGATTTAAATGAAAAATTTATAATTACTATTGATGATTATAAAAGATATGAAGAAATTGCTTTTGCCATTGTTAACCAAAGTTTAAATGATACTAAATATAATATTGAAATAGCGAATAATTCTAAAATAACCCCATCAGTTACTTTGGATTCATTAAATTTAAATGAAGATTTTGAAGTAAAAGACAAAAATTCTTACATATGTGAGTGGGAAGAATATGATGATACATTAAATAAAGTTTATCAACTAAAAATCGGATTTGATAATAAAAATAAAATAAATGAACTGTATTTAAAAGGAACCTTAATATTAAATGATTATGAAGAAAATAAGGTATTAAACGAGATTTCTAAGAAAATAACCACGGTAATGGTTAATGCTTTAGCTCAAAAATATAAAAAAGAATTAAAGTATACTGATATGAAAATAAATGATTTAGAAGATAGATATACGATTCTTATAAGAGTAAATAAAGACTATGAAAGAGCATTAAAAAATAGTTTTGATGTAGTTGATTACAAGAAGACTAACATTATAAAGAAATTTATTAATGATGGCTATAATTGCTATTAATAATTTTTAAAGAATTGTTCCTTTTAACATACAATTAAATTAAATGTTAACGAAAAATGGGTTAACATTTTTATATTACTTGTATAGTTTTACTGACAATAGTATAATATATGTAAAAAATATTATAAATTTTTAAAGAAGGTGTAAATGTGAAAGATAAATTAATTGGCAGTGAAAAAAATATTTTATTTTATAGTGATGAAGAAGGAAATGCTAAAGTAGAAGTATTACTTAAAGATGAAAACGTTTGGCTAAGTACTGAAGCTTTAGCGACACTTTTTAATGTTGATAGAAGTGGCATTGTTAGACATATTAATAATATTTATAAAACTGAAGAATTAGTTGAAAATTCAACTTGTGCAAAAATTGCACAAGTTCAAAATGAAGGTAAACGTAAAGTTAAAAGAGTTTATTCATATTATAATTTAGATATGGTTATTTCTATTGGATTTAGAGTTAATTCTAAAAAAGCTATTAAATTTAGAACTTGGGCAAATAAAATAATCAAGGATTATATGGTTCAAGGATTTGCCTTAAATGATGAAAGATTTATGAAAGCTAACAAAAGTGATCAAGAATATTTTCAAAGATTACTTGAAAGAATTAAGTTAATTAGAACAAGTGAAAGAATGTTTTATCAAAAAATTACAGATATTTTTGCAGAATGTTCAATTGATTACGATAAAAATAGTGAAGAAGCAATAAAATTTTATAAAACCATTCAAAATAAATTTCATTTTGCTATAACAGGTCAAACTGCTGCTGAAATAATTTATAATAGAGCTTCATCTGAAAAAGAAAATATGGGTCTTACTAATTGGGAAAAATCGCCTGATGGTAAGATATTAAAATCAGATGTTATTATTGCTAAGAATTATTTAGATGAACAAGAAATTAAAAATTTAAATAATTTAGTAAACTTATTTTTAGATATAGCTGAAAATAACGCTGAAAGAAATATTGCTATGTATATGAATGATTGGGAAAAAGAAGTTGAAAATGCTTTAAAAGTTTTTCATTATTGTGTGTTAGAAGGCAAAGGTTCAGTTTCTCATAAACAAGCAATAGAAAAAGCAGAAAAAGAATATGAAAAGTATAAAGTCATTCAAGATAAAAATTATATATCAGATTTTGATAGATTATTAAATGAAGCTAAAAAAATAGAAGATAAGTAATTTAAAATTTTAAAAAGGAATTTTTAAGGTAAAAGTAATTATAACTAATGAAAGAAGGAATATAATGGATAAATTTATAAAAGAACATCCAAAATTAATTGATATTCAATCTAAACAAGCAAGAGATAATTTGACTTTAATGGTTGATTATTTATGTTCATCAATAGTTCCCGATAAATTACCACCATTAAATAAACTTGGTAATGAAAGTATGTTAGAATGTCATATGTATTTGAGAGAATTTTTATACACTAAAGAAAATGCTCTTCGTGCTAGTGAAATATTACAAAAACGTACAAAAATATTTGATGACGATTATATAGATGGGTTTTCTTCTATATATGATTTAAATCGTGATTACCTTATAGATTTACATTCAAAAAGATTTTTTGAAAGTGTTGCGGCATTAGAACACGAGTTAATCCATATATTGCCGGCTTTAAAAAATAATAATCCTGAAGAACAATATAATGAAATTTTAAGCATTTTTGGAGAATTTTTATCATTAGAACTATTAAGTGAGAAGTATAATAATAAAGATATTTATTTTAGCAATTTAATCAATAGATGTATAAAAAGAATGTCTTATAGGGTTTATGGTAGGGATTTTGAAGATGAAACAATAGAAGGTATGTCAGATTTTTTACAAAAGCATTGTCTTTCATTTTATGACTATATGCTTGGATTTATTTATGCAATAAGACTTCTTGATCTTTATCATCAAGATCATAATAAAATAATTACTGACTTTAATTTGGTATTAGAAGGTAAAAAGACTGTTAAAGAATTGTTATCTAAATATAATATATCTTTAGAAGACATGGATACTATGGATAGTTTTATAAAATTTGTAGATTCTTATCGGGAATGGGTAGATATAAAGTATGGCAGTTTTGTTCACAGAGTAAAATAATATATAATACTTCATAATTATTGAGTATTTATTAAAAGAACAAATAATGATATACTTATTTTAATAATTTAATGTTGAAATAATTTTAAATAGAAATAATCAGGAGGTTTGAATATGAAAAATTATGTAATGTATGATGATAAATACTTGGGGCCAGGGTATTTAGTTATTAGTAAGGAAAATGATCAGATTATAAAATTTCTAAAGATCTATACTATGAATGGTTATGGTTTTCCAAGTTTTGGCTTAAGAGCTTTTAGCATTTTGGGAAAAGATAATCCTGCTAAAGAATATACTATAATTGATTTTAATTTTAACTCTAATGATGATAAAGAAAATAACTTATATGAAATATTTCATATTCTATGTCAAAGTTTAAATGGAAAAAAAGTTAAAACAATTGACGAATTTTATCAAGGTAAAAATCATTTTTCTTTAAAAGAAGACGATAATTCAGTTACTTTATTAATTGCTAAAGATATTTATGGGGTAATGAATCCTACTGATTTTATTGATATAAATATTGGTGATGATATGAGTTGCGATGGTTACCGAGCAATTGCTACACTTTATATGCAATTAGCAAATTCTAAGCCAAAAGAAGCAAATAGAGAAGATATAGAACAATTATTATTGACTCGTATAAGGTAAATTTTATCGCAAGGATAAATTAACTTATCATTAGATCTACTAATTTTTTAACACTATAGTTGGGGATTGTTTTATTTAAAGTAGCTATTCCAATATATCTTTGGGGAATACTTGGTGTAACTTTTATTTCAAACAAGGTTTTATTTAAATCATCTTTAACAAATTCCTTTGTAGCATAACCTATTCCAAATCCACTTTTAACAAAATCCATAATTAAATTATAGCTAACTATTTCAGTTTTGGGGGTTAATTTAATTTTATTTTCATTTAAATAATTATTAAGAAATGCTCTTGTATTAGAGGGGCTTTTTTGAAATAACAAAGGATAATTGTTTAATTCTTCTAATCTGATATTACCTTTTGTTAATTCATAATACTTTTTATTTCCCACAAAAATATCTTGGACATCCATAACTTTTTGAATTTTTAAATCCTTAGTTTCATTCATAGGCAAGTTAAGAACGAGCATATCTAAATTACCATTTCTAAGATCTTTTATTAGATTTTCTGTCAAAGCATTGACAATATTTATTTCTATATTAGGATATTTTTCGTGAAATTTTTCTAAATATGGCATTAAAACATATTTACTTACGGTTGTACTAGCGCCGATTGATATAGTCCCATAATCCAAGTTTTTAATATTGGTTAACATATTTTCTCCGTTAGTAAAGCTTTCAACACTTTGTTTTACATATTGAAATAATACTTTCCCTTCTTCAGTTAAGAGGGTCCCTTTTTTAGTACGGGTAAATAAAGTTATGCTTAGTTGATTTTCTAATGTCTTTATTTGCCAAGTGACTGCAGGTTGGGAAATATGTAACTTATTTGCTGCTTTTGATATGCTTCCTTCAACTGCTACATAATAAAATATTTTGTATAATTCATAGTTAATATCCATATATAAAATCTCCTTATATTTAATATAAATTATATATATTATATTTATATCATAAAATAAGCTATAATACAATTGAAAACAAAGAAAGAAGGATTGTTTATGGCAAGTCACGATGGATGGAAATATGTCTTAGAGACTAAAAAAGGGTATGTTAAGGAAGATGGTAGCTTTACTAGTGAAGTAAAAGAAGCATTGCTTATTGACTTCTGGGACTTTGGTTGGGTAGATGACACAGTAAAGATTTATAAAAAATTGGGCTTCAATGACCCAGAAGTTATTTTATCGGGTGTAGAAGAACATACCGTATTCCCTGCTTATGAAGCAAGAGATGGAATAGGTATTGGGTATTACTTACTAATGGGATATGATTTTGAAAGTGCATTCTATAAGGCAAGAAGTGATTATAGTAGTTATAAGTTATACAATGATGATAATATTGTTGAATATGAAGAAAAGTTAAAGAATAAAGTTTTAGATTATTATCGTGAGCGAAAAAGCGCAGAAGTTTTAAACTCAAGCGATGGTGCTTTACTTCTATATCAAACAAATGAGGAAAGTCCCAAGATTTTAGACGGAACTTTAAAGCATTTTTATTCGAAAATAGGGAGGGTATTTATGTATGCCATTCCACTAAAAAATCCTCACGTTGAAAAATATTTTGATATGAATAAAGAAGAAAGAGATTATTATAATTATTTTCAACAAAGGGGTTTAGCAGAGTATTTTCTAACTAAATTTAATGCTAAAAAATTTAATTTTGGCTTGCATTTTGATTCGGAAATATTAGATATAAAAATTATAAATAATGAATTAAGAATATATCTTAATGATTGGAATGTATGGAATAATCTTAAAATTGCTAAAGGTATAAATTTAATTATAAGAGATTTTTATTCTGAAAAAGAGATGCATATTACGAGAATGTTTGGTAGTTTTGTAATCATCCAAAAAATAGATGAAGAATTAAAAGCTGTTAAAGCTACTCCTATACCTATTAAGTACTGTCCTCTTATGGTAAAACTGTTAAAAGAAGTTGGGGGAGAGACAGCCGAAAAATTACTAAGTAGTTTGGATGTTAGTGATAAAGATAAGCAAAGTGAGTTAATGTGTGAATTAATTAATCAAGTGGTAATTAAAGCGGGCTATTTTGATACTAATCGTCCCCTTAACTCTTGCGAAGCTAATGTTTTATTTGGAGCAAGTGAAACAATATCTTCTGGTTTTAAAGCTGGTTTATTAGATGCATCAGTTATAGTATCAAATAATTTAGGAACGATAATTACAACAAATGATTCTAATACGCAAGGTGCAGTTAAAAGAATGACAGGATTATTTTATACAAGCCCGTCTGATGAAATAACAAAGACCGCTATTGATGCAGGGATTATTCCTGTATTTCCTTATACAAGTGAAATAAATCAAATTGAAGGCGTAAAACGAGCAATAAGTGAAGGATACAAAAGAATTGCGGTTACCTTAGCTGCCAAAGATAACGCATTTATGGAAAAACTTAAAGAATTTGAAAATGGTGATGTAACTATTTATAAATTTGGTTTATGTTCCACTGGAATAGATGAAAAAACAGCATTAGCTATGTTACAAAATGCCGATATTATTTGGTCTTGTGCTTCTAAATATGTGAAAGAATATATTGAACCTAATGCAATCGCCCAAGTAGGAGTAAAAATCCCTGTTTATATTATGACATTAAAAGGTTGGGAACTAGTAAAAAATCATTTAGAGTTTATGCCATCACAAAATTATTTTGATGATGTTACCTTATGTAAGGGTGAAGAAACACCAGTTGTATTAAATCAAGGTAAAAGTTTAAAATTAGTTAAGAAAAAAGAAATTTATAAATGTAGTGATTGTCCTTATCCTTGTATCTAAATAATAAAGCAATTATCTTGCACAAGGTATTATCTTATGTTAAAATCTAGTAATGAGAAAATTATAAAGATTTTCATAAATAAATTTAAGGAAATAGGAGGTTTCATTGGATGAATTTTGACAGTTTAAATCAAATGATTGCATATATTGAAAATAATTTAGATAATGAAATTGACTATAATGAATTAAGCAAGATAACTAATACTAACATTTTTATTCTTGAAAGAATTTTTGTCTTTTTAACTAATATGACAATAAACGAATATATCAAGAAAAGAAGATTAAGTAAAGCTTTTGAAGAAATAAGAACTACTGATAATAAAATTATTGATATTGCTTTTAAATATCAATATAATTCAGCCCCATCTTTTAACAGAGCCTTTAGACAATTATTTAATCTAACACCAACAGAATGTAGAAAAGGATTAGGAAAGTACCAAATGATACCTATGATAAACTTTGAACATTTAAATAATGTATATAATTTTGATTATGAAATAAAAATACTTGATGCTATTTCTTTATACTGTTATCATATTACGGCAAAAACTCATTCTGATTTATTGTATAAAATAAGAGAGTTATATAAAAAAGTTAAAATTAATGGCTATTTCAAAAAATTTAATGAAATGGGAATGTATGGTATATTTTTAAAAAGTAATGGAATATATCATTATTATTTAGGTTCACCAAAGTATTATTCTAATTTAGAAAAATACATCTTAGATAAAAATAAATATGCTGTATTTAAACTAATATCTAGAAATCAATTAGACATCGTAAATTTAGTAGATAAAATAAATAAGCAATGGATTCCATCAACTAATTATCACATATTAGGTAATCTTAAAATAGAATTATATAAAGATAATTATTGTTATATTTTAATGCCTTTAAAATAATCTTAACAATTTTAATATTTAAAATGTAAAGAAATCTTCTTTTTAGTATTTTATACTTTTATTGGTGAAGTATATGTTTGCAAGAAATATTAAAATAGCCAAAGATTATTTTTCTTTAGTAAATTTTAAAAATAAATATTTAATATTATTTATAATTCTCGATTTATTTAATGTATTAATAAGTCTTTTAATTCCCTTGTTGGCATCATTAATTGTAGAATGTTTAACTAATAAATTATATAAAATAGCAATTATCTATGTTGGCATTTTAGGAATAACATATTTGTTTAATAAAATAGGTTCATACTTTACCAATTGGTGTTATGCTAATTTCTTTAAAGAAACTTATGTAGATGTTCATACAACATTAGTAAATAGTATCTATAATTATGATGAAGAATACTTTAAAAAAATATCTATAGGAAAAATTATAAATTCATCAAATAGTGATATTATTAATATTGCAGAAATACCTTCTTTTTTAATTGAATTATTTATTGAGTTTATAAGATTAATTGTTATATATTTTGTTTTTGCTAAACAAAGTATTTTAATCTTGTTATATGTCATTATAATAAATATTATATATTATAATTTTGCTAGAAAATGTAGTGATAAAAATACTTTTTATTTAAAAAAGCAAATTCATTATGCCGATAAAATAACGGGATTATTGCAACAAATTTTAATGGGGTTAAAAGATATCAAAAGTTTTGATATAGGATCAAAGTTAAATAATAAGTTAGATGGTTATCGGAAAAAGTGGCAAGAATATTATTTCTTAAAAAGAAAATATTATTTTACGAGAAAAACAATATTAAGTTTAATAATTGATTTTGGTAAAATATTTCTATATATTATTTTAATTTTATTTCTTGTAAAGAATAAGTTATCTATTTCCATATTTTTATTATTAATTTCTTATTATGAAAAACTTAAAGATTCAATTAATGATATAATGAATTATGATATATCTATTAGAGAAGAAGCTGTTTCTTTATATAGAATTAATGAGATAATTAATTATAAAAATAAAGCTATTACAATAAGCGGAACGGTTAATAATGATAATATTAATGGACTTGTAGAATTCAAAAATGTTTCTTTTAAATATAATGGAATGCTAACATTAAATAATATTTCATTTGTGGCTAAACCTAATGAAATAACAACAATTGTAGGTCAAACTGGAGCAGGGAAAACAACAATATTTAATCTTCTTTTAAGATTATATAAAGTTGATAAAGGTAAAATATTAATAGATAATTTAAACATTTATGAATATTCTTCTATCGTTTATTATTCAAATATTAGTATTGTTAATCAAAAGACTTTTATTTTTGATATGAGTATCAGAGCTAATTTGTCTTTGATAGATTCAAACAAAAAAAGACAAGTTGATGCTTGTAAAAGAGTAGGAATCCACGATTTTATAATGTCACTTCCGAATGGTTATAATACCATATTAAAAAAAGATGCCTATAACATAAGTGGTGGGCAAAAGCAATTATTGTCTTTAGCAAGAGCTTTACTTACAACTTCAGAAATAATCTTATTAGATGAAGTTACTTCTTCTTTAGATCAAGATACTACAAATAAAATAGTTGATTTATTAGATGATTTAAAAACAGATCATACACTAATTATTATTACACACAATAAAGAATTAATGAAAGCCTCTGATAATCTTATTGTTTTGAAAAATGGTAAAATAGAAGGAATAGGAAAGCATAAAGATTTAATTAAAAATAATGATACATATAAAAAACTTGTTCATTAATGTTTACTGTTTTAAAAAATTTTCTACAGATTGTTTGATTTTATCAAGTTCATATCCGTAAGCCTTGCAAGTATTCCAGCCACATTTTTTAGCCATCTTTATGTTATTTTCTTCATCATCAACAAATAAAATATTTTCTGGTTTAGTATTTATATCATTTAAAACATATTCATAGATATCTCGGTCTGGTTTTCGCAATCCTAATTCAAATGAAAGATAGACATAATCAAACTTGCTTAAGTCATATTGACTATCTATTCTTTTTTTATCAAATGGTGTTAGATTAGATAGAATACCAATTTTACACCGGCCTTTAAGAGAATGCACATATTTAACGACATCTTTGTAATAGGTAATTTTCGCAAATTCTTCTTCATAGATTTTTTTAAATTCTGCAAACGTAACATTAATATTCATCAATTTTTGAACGTAATTAACCCAGTCTTCAATATCTTCTTGTTTATTTGTTATACCTAATGATACATTATTTGATGTTCTATATACAAATTTATCAAGAATCTCTTCCTCTTTTAAATTATTATTTAATCTTTTAAAAACTCTTACTTTTGCATCTTGTAATTCTTTTAAATTATTTTCGTGACTTTCACATACGCCACCCCAGTCAAAAATAACTACTTTATTCATTAGATACCTACTTTCTTATATATTAATTATATCAAAAGTAAGGCAATAATCATAATAATAATGCTTTTTATTATTAATTAAAAAGTCAAGTGCAACTTTTGGAATAATCTATAGTAAGTATAAAAAGCAATTTATGCCGAG
>CANRDM010000028.1 GCA_947629365.1 uncultured Bacilli bacterium | reverse complement strand
CCCTACACCTCTAATATAATCTTAACATAAAGCATACTTTTTTTCTAGTATATAAAAGAGCCTTTCAATTGAAAGGCACTTAATTATATTCTTTTTCTTGATTTATCTTCTAAAGTAATATATTTATCAAAATATGTATAACCATCAGTTTCACTCTTTAAACTTTTAAAATCTCTTTTGGTAGATGAAGCCATTGGAAACGATTTTCTTACTTTAAAATACTCAGGTACATAAATATAGTTTTGAAATTTAGAATATATTAATTTTTGAATAGATTTTATTTTTTCTTCTAAATTGCCAGAAAATCCTTCTTCAAAAATAATTTGGGCACTCAATTTATTACAAGTTGGATGCATAAAGACTTCACAATCAAAGACATCATCATCAGATAAAATTGCTTTTTTGACATCAAAATTATAAATTGTCGTACCATCAATTACTGAAATATCATTTGCTCTACCTTCATATATTACATCACCAGTTGGCACAATATAACCAATATCACCAGTATGTTTATATCCAATCAAATTATCGTGATCTTTTATAAAAATTTTATCTAAATCAGGACGATTATAATACTTTAACATACCACAAGTTGTTTTAACAACAAGTTCTCCTCTTTCATAATAAGGTAATTCTTGATAATTTTCATCAATAGCCAATACAGAAGTGCCAGGAATTGGAATACCTACCGAATAATTCGGATGATTAACATTTTTTAATTCTGCGGAAACTATAGATCCATTTTCACAAGTCCCATAGCTAGCACATATTTTAGCTGGACAGCCAATCTCTTCAAAAACTTTATCTAACCTCGCTCTATCTTTAGGAGTTGAAAAAGTTCCACCAATTATGGTATTTCTTAAATTACTGTAATCTAATATATGTAATTTTTGCATTAACTTAAATTTTTTATTATCTTTTAAATCAACAAGACCATTAAATAATTCTGTTGTACCAATACCCCAATTATCTCTATACAAGCCTAAATTTTTACTATAAACTAGTGGATCAAATTTTGGATTTTGATGCAAGGTGGCTCCATAAAATAAAGGTGTTGTTCCAACCGCTACTAAACCAGTTGATGCCCAAACAGGAATAGCTTGATAAACCTTTTGGCCAGCACTTAAATCAAATCCAAATGCTAAATAAGATGCTGCAGAATTATTAACAGAATCGTGTGATAACATTACGCCTTTTAAATCGCCAGTTGTACCTGATGAATATACTATTGCAATTGGCATATTTTCTTCATAATTAACCATTGGAGGTAATGCTGTATCTTTTCCATTATTAATAAACTTATTATAGCTAATTATACTTGGATCATCATAACTTTTTTCCTTGGTCAATTTTCCTAATATAGATGAATTTAGCGTTGGTACTATAACTATTTTTTCTAAGCTAGTATGTTCTTTAACATATTCAAAAGTTGTTTTAAATTGTTCATAAAATAAATCCATTACAATCAAAATTTTACTATTATTTTTATTAATATCAGCAATCATAGTGTCTTTATTTAAATAAGGTGCTAAATAAATACCAACTGCTCCTAAATAACCTAAAGCATATATGGAAAACATCGCTTCAGGAATGCCTGCTAAACATATTGAGACATAATCGCCTTTAGAAATATTAAAATTTGAAAAAGCTTTTACTAATTTTAAAAACTCATTTGTAAAATCTTTAAATTTAATTTTACTAAAGAAATATTCTAGGGCGACACTATCCATATTATTTTTGTTTTGTTCCAAAAAAGCTTCAGTAACGGTTTTTTTGACTAATAAATTATAATATTTTTCCATATCATAATACATTAAACGAGTTTGATCTATAGAAGAATAACCAGTTAATGGTCCCATAATTTCTCCTTTAGCCAATTTTATTAGATATTCATTTCTTTTTATTTTATCTTCTTCGCTTAATGTTTCCAAATATTTTCTATATTCTAATAATTGATTTCTTGTTTCTTTTTTATCTTGCATATCTTCTCTCTTTCTTTCAACATATATACTAAATCATCAAGAAAAAGATGTCAAATAAAATTGACACTTTTTATGTAAATAATTATATTTTTTTAATCATTTATATAACTATAAAAAGAATAAAATGACAATTTTAATAATAATATGTTAAAATAAAAAAGAAAGAAGTGAATAAAATGGCATCATCAATAATTCATATGGCAATAGCTAAAAAAATTAATAAAAATTTAAAAAGAAATGAAAAACAAATTTTAATTGGTTCAATTGCACCAGATATATCAAAAATAGTTGATGAACCTAGATACATAACTCATTTTGCTGATAAAGAAGATTCAATTCCTGATATAGAAAAATTTTTAAAAAAATATAAAGATAAACTTAATGATGATTTTGTATTGGGATATTATATTCACCTATTAACAGATTACTTATGGCAAAAATTTTTTCTAACTGAGATTACTAATAAAAATTTTGTCAAAAAAATTAATGGTGATACAGTTAAATTAAATGGTCATATGCTGTTACTCTACATTTATAACGATTATACTAATTTGAATATTGAATTAATCAAAAAATACAATTTAGACTTCGAATTTATGTTTCAAGAAGAAAATCAATATATTCCAAAAATAATTGAAGAAATTCCTTATGAAAAGTTATCCGCTTTATTTGATAATTTTGAAAGAATAATAGAAAATTCAAAAACAAGCAAAGCCTTTGTTTTTGATCTTGAAAATATCGATAATTTTATTGATTTAAGTGAAAAAATTATTTTATCAGAAATTGATAAAGTTTTACAAAAAAAGCAAGAAATTTAACTTTCTTACTTTTTTATTATCTTATAACTGTTGAACTTTCTTCTTTATCTAAGTCTTTAATTTCTAAAATATCTTCTAATATTTTTAGTTCAAAAGCAAGTTCAATGGCAGGATGAATTATGGCATCATCACGATCATAAGCATATCTTGATGCATCAATTACTTCACGACCATTTGGTAATGTTACAACTTTTTCTCCACTATCTTTTAAAACAACTCTATCCGGTTGACCATTGATAGTTACTCTATTATGACTACGGTTAGAACCCATAAATAAATTTATTTCATTAGTTGGGTCCATAGTAAATTGAGTTCCAGACCAACCAGCCGCTGCTAAAGCATTACCACTTAATGGATGATGAACTTCACTTAAAGGTAAGATAGGATTTTTTGAGTAACATAACATACCTAAATATTGAGTGGCACTTTTGCTTCCATCTGGTTTAGTATAAATATATCCTGTTCTATTTTTAGCCATTTCATCTCTTAAATGAGCACTAATAATACTATTAGTAATTAAAGCATTAGCTAACTTTTCCATATCTTTAGCTGTAGAGAACAACCCTGCGTGTCCACTTAAATTACCTTCAGGTTGACCTAATATTCTTGCTTTATCATCACTAGAGATACCTTTATTAATATAATTTCTTTCAACTATATTACCATCTTTATATAATCTAACATCACCATTAGTAGATGCTACTCTATCAATCTTATCATCACCTATTTTAACTAAAGTATCTGTCATTTGTAATGGATCTAAGATATAACATTTTAAAAAACTATAATATTCCATTCCGCTAACTTTTTCAATAACATATTTTAAAACCATTGAAGTAAAGTCATTATAAGTGCTTTCTCCTTGGTTCAATTCTTTAGGATAAGCTGTAAACAAAATACTTTCCGCTTCTTCTCTACTTTTGGCACTATCAACTCTTTTATCAGTACCAAGTAATCGATAAGAAAGTAAATCAAAAATAGTTATTCCCTTTAAATTAGTAAATTCTGGAACATATTTTGTAACCTCATCATTGATATTTAGTTCACCCATTTCAACTAATTTTAAAGTAGCAATACCCGTAAATAACTTAGTTGTTGATGCTAAATCAAAAATTGTATCATTGTTCATTGGAGCAACATTTGGTTCAAGACGACCATTATTAGCTACAACTTCTTCTTTATTCCCAGCATAAAATTCGTGTTGATAATTCTTAGTACCTAAAGACACAACCATTCCTGGAGCATTTTTCTTAATTAAACAGAAATCTCTTATTTTTTCTTCAATCTTAGAATTTTTAATTAATATATTTCTAAGTTCACTTAATGATGCATCAGGATTTTCTTTTAACACTTTTTCAACACCCAAAACCATTGATTCATAAAATTCTCTGGGAACTAAATTTTGGGTATTAGTTGAAGCATTAATATTTTGTCTTTGATATAATTCATCAATATATTTTTCATAATTCATTTTTATCACCTACTTATTAGTTTTTAATTCTTCGATAATTGTTTTAATGAGTTCTAATCCAACTTTCTTTTCTTCATTTGTTTTAGCCTCAATTATCTTAATATTATTATTTACCATTTTATATAAAGCATAATACACTCTTAACTTTCTGTTTTCATCAAATGTATTATCAGTATATATTATATAGTCTTTATTATCATCATCATTATGATAAGTAGCAATTGTCTCACACATAACTTTTTTACCATCATTATCAATTCTTTCAAATTGCATTCTTTCCATTTTAATTCTTCTTTCTAATTAAAATTATAACAAATATTTAATATTTTATTTAAATAAAATGTAAAATTTACCAATTTGTTGACAGTTAAAATTACACTACCCTAATATACAATATGTTGCTGAGGTAACATCCTAACAAAGGTAGAAAAATTAAATTTATAAAATACTAAAGAGACCCTCAATGAACTGGTAAAAATGCTTTGAAAAAAATATCTTAAGACTATTAAACATAGTAATCCGTTAATCACTTTTTGCATAAAGAATGATTAAACCCCATTAATCAAGCATTTAATCATTCTTTTTCCTTATCTTACTTTATTTTGCTTAATTCCATAATAAATGTTTTATCAATAATTATCTTGATAATCTTAAGTAATCAGATTTTTTTTCTATTGTGCCGTCTGGATTGTATTCTATATAACTAGAACGATAGCCAGAACCATCTATGGCCATACTTTCTTCTTCAGATAATTTAATATATACTACTCCATCAACAATTTTGTAATTTTCATCATTTTCAAAAGATTGTGATGCATATCCAGCAATTCTTTTCTTAATTCCAATAGTATTGCCATTTCTATCTTTGCTTAGAGTATATCCTGATGGTACAGTATAATAAACTTTTCCATCTACAACATTTTTAACTGGTTCAGCATAATCATATGCTACCCAACATTGACGGCCTTCTTCATCAGTAATTAATTCATTTCCAACTTGTGCAGCAACACCGTATGGAGCATAAATTTCTCTTACTGGCTCATTTCCATCAAAATTGGTATATTGAACATCAGCCATAATTCCTTTAGAAGCATAATCAATAATCATCGCCCTTTTTTGGTGATTAATTGAAGCCTCTTTAGGAAGAACTTTAGCAAATATACATTCTCCTTCTGTATGATCAAATCCTTGTTCATATTTATCAGACAATGTTATACTGGCCCCTAAAAGACTTATTAATATTGCTAAACCAGCTATAGTTTTTTGAACTCTATCAAGTTCAACTTCTTTTTTTCCTTTTTTTGCGTTTTCCGCATTTAATACTAAATTTTCTTTTTCATCTACATTATTCATTTTAAAATTCCCCCTTAACACTATTAAATAAATGTAAATACCATAACCCTTTGTTGACATTCAAAATGTATAGTACAATTTAATACAGTTGTCAAGTATGTTCTCGTTTTTGTCATAATCTTGTCTTTTTACTGATTAAAAACATTGTATATATAAATTATATTTTTTTATTTATCACATCTTCAAAATAAGCATTAGCTTCAAATTTTTTCTGATCATATAATTCTTTTATTGTCTTTCTACTTGCCCATTTAACATCATTCACTTCTTCTTTTTGAATTTTTACTTTGTCTAAAGAAACATCATAATTAAATAGCCAAACATCTAAAATATCTGGGCATCCTTCATAATATCTGTTAGTACTACCAATAAAAATACCTTCTACATCGCTAATATCTATTCCTAATTCTTCTTTAACTTCTCTTTTAGCTGCTTCCAATGACTCTTCCCCCATAAGAGCTGATCCCCCAGTACATTCCCACATTAAAGGATGTGACTTATTGGCACTTCTTTGCGTTATTAAAAATTCACCTTTGGAATTTTTAATCCAAGCATTAACAACTAAATGATATTCACCATCTTGTAAATAGTCTCCTCTTTTAGCCTTTTTATTTAATTTATGACGATTTTCATCATATAAATCCCAATATTCCACTTTTATATTTCCAGTTTCTTTTCATATTCTTCTAAAGCATTTAAAATGCCTTTATAAGGTAAAAGAGCACAATTCTTACGATTACTTTGTTTATATATATCTTGATATACTAATCCTTCATTTAAAATATTTTCATCATATTCTTCTTCATTACACATATGATAAAAATTATTAATATACTCTTTAGCTTCTTTAATACTTTTACCAATTAAATTTTTAATCATAATAGAGGTTGACGAGGTTGATATTGCACAAGCTTCACCGTTAAATTTAATATCTTTAATAAGATCATTAGCAAATAAGATATAAATATCTAAATTATCAATACAATTAGGATTTTTACTATTAACTTTCACATATCTATTATCATTAACTTCTTCTTTATTATAAGGATTTTGAAAATTTTCTAATATTATTTCTCTACTTAATTCTTTATCCATAATCTATCTTCTTTCTTATAAGAAAAAAGCTTACCTTATTAGTAAGACTTTTATTTTAAGCACGACCAGCGTATTTACCATCACTAGTAGTTACTAATATTTTTTCACCTTCATTAATGAATAAAGGTACTTTAATTATTTTACCAGTTTCAATTGTGGCATCTTTTTGCGCATTAGTGGCAGTATTACCTTTAACTGCTGGAGTTGTTTCAGTAACCGTATATTCAACTTTTTCAGGAAGAGTAATACCGATAATTTCACCTTCAAAGAAGTCAATTGCTACATCAATACCCTCTTTAATAAATGAAGCATCATCACCTAAAATTTTCTTAGGTACTTCAATTTGTTCATAAGTTTCATTGTTCATAAATACTAAATTATCACCTGATGTGTATAAATATTGAACACTTGTCTTATCAACGTGGGCACGAGTTATTTTAATATTAGTATTAAATGTTTGTTCAACAATTGAACCTGTTCTTAAATTCTTTAATTTAATTCTAACAAAAGCTGGACCTTTACCAGGTTTAACGTGTTGGAATTCTTGAATCAAACATAGATTGCCATCAATAATAACAGTCATTCCATTTTTAATATCATTGATATTAATATTCATTATTTACTTCCTTTCTTTTATTTCTTTTCTTTTGCTACAACGCTTTTACGACATTTAGGACAATATTTTTTAATTTCTAGTCGTTCAGGATTATTTTTTTTGTTTTTACTTGTTGGACGTAATTCAGCACCACATTCTGTACATCTCATATTAACAAAATTACGATTTTCATTTTTAGCCATATAAAATCCTCCTCACTCATTTCTCTCCTATTATATCAAACTTTTACATATTTTCAAACAAAAATTTCGTAATACCTTGGGAAATATATCTTGGATAATAAACTTTAGTAAAATCTGTACCATTATCAACATAAATATTAGGGGTTATAACAATGATACTATACTTTGGATTATCATAAGGAGCAAAGCCAATAAATGATAAACTATTGGTTTTAGTATCTACTATTCCATCATTATTGGTATCAATATAATTTTCGGCAGTTCCTGTCTTACCGGCTGGGTTTTTAAATCCTAAAATATAGTTTCTAGCTGTTCCATTAATGGTTGCTAAATTCATACCTAATTTTAATCTTTCTAAATATTTTGTTTCTAAATCAATTTTATTCAATAAATTGTATTCATTTTTTAAAATTATTTTATCATCATCTTTAATTTCTTTCATTAGTTGGGGTGCTCTTCTTTCCCCTAGATTTGCTACCGTACTTACATATTGAAATAACTCCATTGGGGTATAAGTATCATACTGGCCAATACTCAAATTAAGAAGTAAATCACTAGCATAGTTATCCCCAATTATTCCCGTTTTCTCATTAGGTAAATCTATATTTGTTAAACTACCTAAGCCATATGAAGCAAAAACATCACGATATTTATCAAAATCTTCTTTAGTTGTTTCTAATTTCATATTATATTTATAATCATTACCTGTTAAATTAATAGCGATTCTAAATTGATAATAATTACTACTTTTAGATATGGCATTTAAATCATCGATACGTCCTAATTTTTTATAACTACATTTTAAAGGAACATTATATAGTTTAATACAAGCATCATTTACTTTTGTTCCAATATCTACCGCTTTATATTTATAACCGGTAGAAATACTTGCTAATTTAACAACAGATCCCACTGTAAAAGATGAATTAATCAAATTAGTATTAATATTTTGAAAAGTAGGATTATGATAATCACTAATTAACTTTTGACCTGATAAAGCCACAATTTCACCTGTTTGGGGAATGCCAACAATACTATAAGCTTCACTAAAATAATTAGTATATTTTCGTTTTTTAGCGGCCACTATATTTTCTTTAATAACTTTTTCTAATTCTAACTGTGCTTTAATATCAATAGATAAAACTAAGTCATTACCTTTATGTCCTTCTTTTATTAAAGTTAGGGTATTATCATCATTTACTTTGTATAAATCTTTTTCTCCCTTTAAATAATCTTCATAATATAATTCTAAATAACTTAAACCCACTATATCATTAAGTTCATAACCTTTTTTTAAATAATCATCTTTTTCTTCTTCCGGAATACCTCCAACTCTTCCAAAAATATCTTTTAAAGTATCACCATAATTATATACTCTTTCGTAAGTAAGTTCTATAGTCATTCCTTTAATATTACAATCAATTATTGTACTATATTCTTCATCAGTTAAATATTTCATTATTTCTTTCTTTTGATAAGAATAACCTTTATTCATTAAATGATATATTGTGGCAGCTTTTTTATCTAAACTAGTTAAATTATTTATATCTTCTTCCGTTATTCTTGTAAGTTTTAATTCTTTAAGATCATTTTGGGATAACTTTCTTTCATTATATGCTTGCCATTCATCTTCTTTAATTAAATCATCACCATTATTATTTAAGATTAGCCAAAAACTTTTTAAAGTATCATTAT
The DNA here is from genome assembly GCA_947629365.1 of uncultured Bacilli bacterium. Taxonomy (GTDB): domain Bacteria; phylum Bacillota_I; class Bacilli_A; order RF39; family UBA660; genus SIG200. The sequence goes on along the minus strand of CANRDM010000028.1, from coordinate 3,903 downwards.
CGATTTTAATATTAATTATTCTAGCTAAACTATAAGCTATTTTTACTTCTTCTTTTTGTGTTATTCCTTTTAATTTAGAATAAAATAAAGTTTTAATACCTTTATTATCGACTAAAACTGTACCATTTCGGTCCAATATTCTTCCTCTCGGGGCGCTTTCTCCATAAATATATGTATTAGTTTTAGTGGCAAGTAGTTTAGTATATTCACTTCCTTTAAAGTAATTTATATAAAATATTCTAGTTAAAAAAATAATAAATACTAATATTATAAAAAGGTACTTCTTCATAAAACCACCATTATTATTATGTATTCTTTTTTTATATTTATCATAAAATATAGTGAAGAACTTATTTTGGAGGGATATAAATGTTTAATATAATAGAACGATATATAAATAAAATGACTAAAGAAGATGTTAGAAACTTTGCTATTTCTAAAAATATTAATTTATCAGATAGTGAATTAGATTATACTTATAATTTTGTTAAAAAAAATTACGAAACAATGCTTCGTAATCCCAAACTTTTTGATATAAACAGATATCGTAATAATTATACGGCTGAAAACTTTAATAAAATATCAAAAGTATATCAAGAATATTATCAAAAATATAGTAATTATTTATAAAATTCTCTAATGTCTTCAATTAAATGAGGATTAAATTGACCTTTCTTGAGCATTTCTATTTCAAATTTATATGGGGGATAGAGTTGCTCTTTTTCATTATCTTCTTTACTTATATAAGGAGTTTCTAAAATCTTAGGCACTTCTTTTAAACGATCACAATTAACTACTTTTAAAATTGCCTCAAACCCAATTGTTCCATAACCAATATTAGCGTGACGATCTTTATGACTAAAAAGAGAATTTTTACTATCATTAATATGCAGACATTTAACACGATTAAGACCAATTATTTTATCAAACATATCTAGAAATTCATCAAATTTATTCATATCATAACCAGCATCATTTAAATGACAAGTATCTAAACATACTCCCATATTCTGATTATTTACACCATCTAATATTGTTTTTATTTCTTCAATACTAGCACCACATTCACTGCCCTTACCAGCCATTGTTTCAAGTAAAATCATACATTTATGATCATCTAAATCAAGACAATTTAAAGCTTCAATAATATTATTTATTCCTTCTTCTTTGGTATGTTTTACGGCACTGCCAGGATGCAATACAATATATTTAATACCAAGCATTTCACATCTATTTATTTCACTTTTTAAAAAGCTTATAGAAAAATTCCAAGCTTCTATTCTTTCTTTGTTAGCTAAGTTAATGATATAAGGAGCGTGACATATAACATTTTCCATTTTTATATCATTTTCTTTCATTAATTTTTTAGCATCTTCTAAATATTCAAGGATGATATTACTTCGAAAAGTATTTTGCGGAGCTCCCGTATAAATCATTAAAGCGTTAGCTCCATAACTAATTGCCTCTTTTACTGAACCCAAAATTTGATCTTTACCAAAATGGGTATGACTACCTATAATCAAAAAACCACTACCTTTACTACTAAATCTTAAAAAAATAAGTTTATTAAAAACTTATTTAACAACTACAAACTTCCGCTTCTTCACTCCAAGTTCCTTCATTTATTTTACCATTTTTACTGAAATCACTAAATTGTTGATTAATAAACCAATATTCATCGGCTTTTTTTAAATATAAATTATAACCAACGACATTGCCATTTTCAATAGTCATTTCTACTTTGCCATTATAACTATCGGGATTTAAAGCTGAAGCACCAACTTTTATAAGTTCTTGAACTGTAAAACATACTTTATTTTCTTTAACACAACTCTTATTATCATTTTGGACACTTATTGCCCCAAGCGAATAATTTTCATAAGCTTCTTTGGCGTTTTTAACAAGCAAAGTTGCCTCAGTTCTAAATGCTTCTTCTCTAGCAATATTCATTGTTGGCAATACATTGGTGGTTGCAATAGCAATAACTACCGCTAAAACAACAATTACCGCTAATAACTCGATTAATGTAAATCCTTTATTATTTTTCATTTTTAAACCTATTCTACATCACTAGAAGCGCAAGCATAATCACCATTTTTTTCATAATCAGTAACGTCTTTAGCTTCAACTGTACCACTTACACTACTAATATTATAAAGATTATTATGCATTGAAATCGTATATGTATATCTTCCAGTTGTTCCATCAGAAGTAGTATCAACAATTATTTTTCCAGCATATTCTGGTTCTTCTCCTGAAAAATAACTTGGATCTTTATCAATTAAACCAACATCAACTAAATATTTTAATGAAAAACAATATTTATGAGTACCTTTTTGATAATCACCATTCATAGTAGTTGGTTCTTCAATACCACCAGCATCATAAATATTAAGAATATTAGAAGCTGTATCTACAAATATATTAGCTTCATTAACAAAAGCCCCTTTTCTAATATTTGTAACCATTGGTAAAACGGCCGTTGTCCCAATAGCAATAACAACTGCTAAAACAACAATAACTGCTAGTAATTCAATTAATGTAAATCCTTCTCTATTTTTTAAAGTTTTCATTAAAAACTTCCACCTCTATTCTCATAGATTTATCTTACAATATTTATGATTTAATGTCAATTATAGTTTAAAATTTTTGCTTTATTTTTTGACAATTTATTATTGTACTTTTATAAGACAAATAGTATAATAACCCTTACTAAGGAGCAATTTTATGAAATTATACAGATATATTGATTTAAATGCCTCTAAAAATAATGAATGTATTTTAAAAGGCTATTACAATGAAGGCAAAAATATATTAAATTGCCATGCTTTTTCTCCATCTTATGAATATTTAGATGGCTTTAGTGATTTTTGGGAAAGAGGATTAAACAACAGTTTTTTCAATGGTGGTGTTATGAAAAAATATTTTTACCCCAGTTTAGCTGATACCTTACTTTGGACTAAAGATAATATAGATGAACATTTAGAAGGAATTATTATGGAAATTGATTTACCAACAACTGAAATGTATCCATATTTTGGTTTAGGATATTATTTTCTCACTCGTCGTCTAGAAATATCTTTGCCATACGATTTTTTATATCGTTTAACTACAATAAAAGAAGATCCTTTATTTTACAAAGCATTAAATTTATTTAATAATCGTGAATTAAATAATACTGAAATGTTAAAAGAAATGTCCATAGTTTCTAATTTAGCCACATATAACTCTTGTGAATTATATTCTTATTTATGTTTTATAGCAGGAATTGATATAAATATTTTAAAATGCTCTATTGCCAATCTCAATGAAGCAGAAAAGTTTTGTCAAATATTAAACTTAAGTAAAAAAACAATTATGGAAAGGAAAGAAGAATATTCAGATCAAATAAAATCTCAATCGACTATTAAAGAAGAAGTTATTCCCTATTTAGAAGACGAAAATATTACATTAAAAAGAAGTTTTAAAAAATATAATTATTCTTTTCAAAAATTAGACAAATAAAAAAGACTTTTACAGTCCTTTTTATTTGGTTGCTTTTTCAATACTAACTAAAACTTTAATACCATTAATATTTACTTCTTCGCCACCATCAACTTCTTTTATTTCAATAGCTAATGTTTCATTTTTAATATAATCCATAAATTCATTAATAACTGGTATAAAATCTTTGCTATTATAACAAATAATTATTCTATCACTTACTTCATAGCCTTTTTCTTTACGCATATTTTGAATCTTCGAAATAAATTCTCGAGCATTACCTTCATTAATTAAATCACTAGTAAGATTAGTATTTAAAACAATAAATAAATTATTTAAAGTACCAACATTAAAGCCTTCTTTACTAGAAATTTTTACTTCATACATATCTTTAGTAATAAGCGTATCTTGGAATTTAAC
>CANRDM010000027.1 GCA_947629365.1 uncultured Bacilli bacterium | reverse complement strand
ATATCGTTATTTGGGACATTGACATTTGTTCCAATTTACGATATACTCATTTTATAAATATCGCAATATGGAGCATAGAGGAGATAAGTTATGATAAAAAATAAAAGGGTAGTAATAATAATTGCAATAGTATTGTTATTAATATTAAATGTATTTTTAGTATTTAAAAAAGATACTAGTGTAATAGAAAAAAGTAAAATAAACAAAATAGAAAGAAAAGAATTTAATATATATTTGCAACAATCAGTTGGAAGTGAAGAATATGATTCATCAAGTAGTGAATCATTTCCGAGTCAAGGATATTTATTAAATGCAAATAAAACTATGTGTTATGATTATAATGGCAAAGCAATAGAATATAAACCAGAACAAAATTTAGTAAATGAAGTAATAGATGGAAGTATAACAATAGAAAGTAATAATACAATTTATTGTAATTTATACTTTGATAAGAATGAAGAACCAATAATAAGTAAGTTTGAAGTAACAGGAAAAACAAGTGATAATAAAGAATTAAATAATAAATATACTTATCAAACAGATAGTTTACCATTTAATGTAACATATACAGATAATGAAAATGATGTAAAACAATATTGTATAAGTGAAACAGAAGGTAGTGATAATTGTATCTGGAAAACATTAAGCGGAACAAGTGGTAATTATACATTAACAAATAAAGATGATGGGCAAAAAACAATGTATATATATTTAAAAGATAAAGCGAATAATATATCGGAAGTAAAACAAGATACAATAACAGTAGATAGAACAGCACCAGTAGTAACAACATTTACATTAACAGGAACAGCAGATACAGGACAATCCTTAAGTAATCCATCAACATATACACATAAAAAAGAAATAAAATATAGTGCAAGTATAACAGAAAAAAATATGGAAGGGTATTGTATATATGAAGGAAGTAATAGTTGTAATTACATTAATAACACGTCAACAACAATAACAAATCAAAGTTATACAATAAACGATACAGAAGGAAGTCATAGTGTAATAATAAAAGTAAAAGATAAGGCAGGGAATGAATCAGTTGTTGATACAAATTCAACTAAAACAATAACCTTAGATAAAATAAATCCAATAATCTCGCTAAATAAAAAGAGTACAACGGAAGATACAATTGTAGTTACAGTAATAGCAACAGATGAAGGAAGTAGTGGAATAAAAAGCGTAACTTGTACAGCAACAGGAAATGGTGGTACAAAAACAACAACATATAATAGTAATGCTAAAACATGTACATTTAGTAGCTTAAAAGATAATACATCATATTCTATAACTGGAGTTGCAACGGATGAATCAGGGAGAATAAATAGGAGTTCAACAATAATTGTGGCTACAGAAAAGTCTTTAACAGATGGTCAAAAAAAAGCTCAAGAAGTATTAGGAGTAGTGCCAAGAGGAATAAGCGAAAAGTTGCTTGGAGGAATGTACCGATTTGTAGGGACTAAAGATACAGTAGATAATTGGATTTGCTTTGGATACAGTGAAACGAACGCTACAGATTGTAATTCTCCATCAAGTGAGTCTATGTATAGAATAATAGGTATAACCGAAGATGGACAATTGAAAATTATAAAGAACAAATCGTTTACAAGTAGTTGGGCCAGTGAAGATTCCATAAGGAATGAAAATGGTGGCTTAATTTATAATGTGTTGGGCACTTGGATTAACATACGTAGCGGTCTTTCGAGTACCTCAAGTAAGGATCTAGATAAAGAGATACCAAATTACAGTTCAAAAAAATGGAATCAAATGTTAGAATATAACAATTTACTATATGGTGAAGTCGGAATATATAATGGTATTCAAACTGAGAATCTTACAGCTAATCAGATGTATGACGTGGAGACGGGTAAAGTTGATGTGCAAAGTGGATACCAGAAATACAAAGCTGGTCTCTATAAGTGGACAAATCGCTTAAGCGATAGAGTGTGGTTGATGTACCCGAGCGATTTTCTGTACTCTTATAGTTTTAATAATGATCTTGACTCATCTAATACGAGGTGTATTTACTCGAAACCGTGTTCAGATAGTTGGCTTTTATTAAGTAATTCTTTGGTTGATACTTCGTCCATCATAGAGGGAGGGTCAGAATGGACAATGACAGCATACGGATATGATGACACGTATTGGTATATACCCGTTGAAATCACAGGGAATGGATTCGTGACCGGGACCCAAATGCGGTCGGTCAGAAATGCCCGCCCTGTATATTATCTTTCCTCTGCAAATGTCAAAATAAATGAGGGTAGTGGTACAACGAGCTCACCATTTATAGTTATTCCTACTAGTTAATAATTTCTCGAGAAGGAAAACTCGTAAAAACCTCATAGACTTAACTCTTTGAGAGGGAATGATTTCTCTCTCGTTTTATTTTGATATTCAAAAAGACTAGAAATAGGATAATCTTGAAACAATTATGTGAATGGAAGGAAATCACAATATAGAAGGGCTTTACATATGATAGCAGAAAAACTCCAGAAGTATATTGTATCAAGTTTAATGGAATTTTTAAAACGAAAAAGTAGTTTGATGCAGTAGGAAAAATACAAAGAAAATAAAAAGAGTATATACAAAATCAATTGAAAAAAGATCAATTAGATCAACAAATGCCATTTGATGATGTAAAGGAAATTTAAAAAACAAATAGATATAACAGGCAGGTTGTATTTATTTTAAATTTTTAAAAAACTGTCCGTAGCTAAGAAATTATGGTATAATCAAATATGTAGGTGATTTATATGTTAAATATAGATAATATAAATTTATATATAAATGATAAAGTTTTATTTGAGGGATTAAACCTAAAAATTAATGCTGGTGAGATTCACGTTTTAATGGGTAAAAATGGTGTTGGTAAGAGTAGTATTGCTAAAGCCATTTTGGGTGATGAAACATATAAAATTGATGGTCATATTTATTATAATGATATTGATATTACTAATTTAAATATCTATGAAAGAAGTAAGTTAGGAATTTATATTGTAAATCAAAGTCCAATGGAAATTGAAGGAGTTACTAATGCAGAAATGCTTAGAACTACTCTTAGTGATAAAACAAATGAACCCATTAATATTTTAAAATTTAATAAAGAATTAGAGAATATTTGTGCATCTTTAGAACTTGATAAAAGATTTATTCATCAAGATATAAATGTTGGCTGTTCTGGTGGAGAAAAGAAAAAAATCGAGTTAATGCATATGTGGATGTTAAAGCCATCATTTATCATCTTAGATGAAATAGATTCAGGATTAGATGTTGATGCCATTAAGATAGTAGCAAATTCCTTAAAAAAATATTATGAAGAATATAAACCAAGTATATTAATTATTACTCATTCTAATACTTTAATAGATACTTTTGATGATTATTATGTTCATTTACTTGATAATAAAAAAATATTATTAGAAGGAAATAAAGAATTAGCTAAAGAAATATTAAGTAAGGGTTATAAAAACTTAATAAAAGATGAGCATTTGTTATAAGAGAGAATTAATAAAATGAATAAAATATTAGTAAGTGATATTATAGAGTTATGTAATAATGAATATGTAGTAAATGTTAAAAGTAATGATGTAATTTTTAATATAGAAGGTAATGTTAAAGTATATTTAATAGACGAATTAATAAATAATTTAGATATTAATTTAAAAGATAATAGTAAATTAGATATTTATGTTTGTAATAAAAATGTTAATAACAATCTAGTTATTAACATTAAGCAAAATAATAATTCTGAAATTAATTTAAATTTATCTATTATAAGTAATGCTAAAAGAGAAATAATTGTTAATAATAATATATATGGTAATAATAATAAATCAATGATTAGTAGTAGAATTATAAGTAATAAGGAATTAATTAAAAATATTATCAATGTTTATGTAGAAAAAGATACAATCGATAATATTGCTTTAGAAGATTTAAAAGGAATAACTAATGGGGGATTAATTCAAATTGAACCAAATATTACTTGTTTAAGTAATGAAGTTTCTGCGAATCACTTAACAACAATAGGTAATTTTAGTAAGGAAGCAATTAATTATTTAATGAGTAAAGGTTTAAAAGAATTAGAAGCTAAAAAATTAATATTACAAGGATTTATTTATAGTAATCAAAGTGATTATATAAAAAATATGGGAGGTGATTAAATGCATAGAGAAGATTTTCCAATGCTTCGTCAAGATATTATTTATCTTGATAATGGCGCAACTAGTTTAAAACCTCAATGTGTTATTGATAAAATGACAGATTATTATGAAAACTATAGTGCTAATGCCCACCGGGGTGATTATGATATTTCTTATAAAGTAGATTTAGAATATGAAAATACTAGAGATTTAGTTAAAGATTTTATTGGGGCTAAAAGAAAAGAAGAAATTGTATTTACAAGTGGTTCAACTGATAGTATGAATTTAGTTGTTAATGGTTTTTTTGGTAACTTATTAGAAGCAGGAGATGAAATACTTCTAACTAAAATGGAACACGCATCTAATGTAATGCCTTGGTTTAGAGTGGCTCTTAAAACGGGCGCTGTTATTAAATATATTCCTCTAGATGATCATAATTTTGTTACTCTTGATAATTTAAAAAGTGTTGTGAGTCCAAGAACTAAAGTTATTAGTTTAGCAGAAGTTACCAATGTTGTTGGTGATGTAAGACCAATTAAAGAGATTTGTGAATTTGCCCACGAAAGAGATATTTTTGTCGTTGTTGATGGGGCACAAAGTGTTCCTCATAAAAAGATCGATGTAAGTAGTAGTGATGTTGATTTTTTAATTTTTTCAGCTCATAAAATGCTTGGCCCAACTGGTGTCGGCGTCCTTTATGCTAAATATGAATTAATGGAAAATATTGACCCAGTTAATTTAGGGGGAGGAATGAATGAGTCATTTGATTCACCTGATAAAATGGTTTTAAAAGAAATACCAACAAGACTTGAAGCAGGAACTCCAAATATTGCTGGGGTTATTGGTTTTGGGGAAGCTATAAAATATTTAAATAAAATTGGAATGGAAAATATTGAAAAGTATGAAAAGGATTTAAGAAATTATTTAATTGAAAAGTTAGTTAAGATCCCCCATATCGATATTTTAAATTTAGAATCTGATAGTGGAATTGTTACTTTTAATGTTGATGGTCTTTTTTCGGAAGATGTTGCTTACTACTTAAATAAATATGGTATTTGTGTAAGAGCGGGTAGTCATTGTGCTAAACTGACAAAAGATGTTTTAGGTGTTATCAATTCAATAAGAGTTAGTTTATATTTTTATAATACTGAAAGTGAAATTGATAGTTTAATTGATTTACTTAAAGATAAAGATAAGATAATGAAAGAAATGATATAAGTGGTGGAAACATCACTTTTTTTAATTTAATGATATCATTTAATATTCATTCAAAGGAAGAAATTAAATAAAAAAAATTATTAGTTTACAAACATTTATAATTATGATATACTCTTAAGTGCTTTTTTGAAAAGAGGAATATTATGTTAGAAGATGAAAAAAAATTTAAAATAAAAAAACAAGAAGAATATGCTAAATTGTGTAAAGATCATTTAGAAGAAAGTACAGACTACGCCATTTTTGCTTCCTTAACGGGAATAATTTCCTTAATTAATTTTCTCCTTTGGGGTACAAATTTAATTGATCCATTATTATTTAAAGAAATAATAGATAAAATTTCTATTTTTGAAATGCCTCAATCATTTTATGGCTGGAGTGGTCTTTTTAATGCATTGCTATCGGCAATATTAAATAATTTAAGTAAACAAAGTGCCATCAATCGAAAAGTTTATTTAGAAAAGCTTTTAGAATATAAAGATAGTTTAGAATATTTGAATCAATTAGCTGAAGAAAATAAAGAAAATGAAGTGGGAGTTGAAGAAAGACCACTTAAGCAAACATTCGCTGAACTTGAAAGAGAAATTTCTTTAGATGATTATTCTGATATTGGAAAAAATTTGCATAGATAAAAAAATTTATAAGAAAATTAAAGGATTACATAAATAAATTTTTGATGTGACTTTGAAAATTAACAAAATCATCTTGACAAACTAAATCTTTAGCGATACAATAAAATTGCTTAGAATATGATATATCAATATGATATATAGTTTAGAAGTTATTCTTAGAATAATGTTAATTATATATGGATGTATCTAAAGTAAAATAAATTATGAAAATAATTCTTATCTACGCTAAGCAAAGACAATTGTTTGATGAGAAAGAAAACTCTAAAGATAAGTAAGTCACACTAAATACTGATAATATTTAGATAATATTTAAAATTATGGAGAGTAATTTTAAATGATCAGTGACGAATTATTTAAACTAAGAATAGTCATTTTATCAGAATGATTATTTTTTTGCACTTTTTTACATTTTATTATTGATTTATATTTGATTATATAGTATTATTTATTTAAGATATGGTAGTAGAAAGTAAGAGTGTTGCTGATGAATAGTAATAAGGATATTTTAAAATATTGCCCTAATTATTATAATATAGTTAATTTTGACTTTGAAGAAGGAGATTTAATCAGCGAAAAAATTGTGACAATATATAAAAGTTATATATTCTCCGTTAATATAAATGATGATACAGAAAAAGAAAGAGCAATAGAAATAGACCGCGTTTTAGCCAGTTATCTTCACGACTATTTATTTAGAAGCACTTTACAAAAAGAAATAGTAACTGTTAGAGTTAAGAAAGATAATAATATTATTAAAAGTATTGTTGATGTTATTATTAAAATATTTACAAGTTATGAAGAATATACAACGAGAAAGATATATATAAGTAAATGGATTTAAACACTTTAATTAGTGTTTTTCTTATTTTTAGAAGTATATTTTAAATATATTAAAAGAAGGACAAATATTAGAAAGAAAATATCTAAAACATAAGCATAAGATTTAAACATAACGGAAATAATCCGATAATTTTCTCCAACAATAAATGTTGCGATATATAAAGTTATAAGAATTAAGAGATAAAAATAAACTTTATTATATTTTTTAGGTAAGACTTCTCTTAAATTAGTTGTAGTGGTAGATAAAGTAATAAATAAATCAAAGTACCAGACAAATGTTGATAAATTTTCCACATTCTCAATAAAATCTAGAATCTTAATTTGTTTAAAAACATCATACTCAGGGAAACTATAAATTTTTATTAAAGGTTCACCTAAAGTTAAAATAATAAAGAGAATAATAAGTAAAGTTGTTCCTGTTCCAAATAGATAATTTTTTAAATCATCTTTAAAAGTATTATTTTGATAATTAATGGCTATTATATTAGGAATAGTAGTAATTGAGGCATATATTAAAGAAGAAGAAAAGATATTTTTGGTGCTTTCCGTATAAATAGGCATTATTTTATTTATATCAATATATTTAACTAATAATAAAAAGTATGTAAAAATAATTAAAATACTAAAAATAAATAATAAGTTACTTAAACTAGTTAAAGTGTTTTGACCTTTTTTAGAAATATAAATAGCAATTAAAAGAAAAGGAAGAACAACTAGTATTTTAGGGGTATATAATAAATAGAATGAATTAACAAACATAGGTAAAAGAATTAAAATAATAAGCATTATATATAAATAAAAGAGAATAAAAATGAAAAGAAAGATTTTTCCTAAGAAAGTATTTTTTAATTTATCTTTTAAAGTTTCATCTTGTAAATATTTTTTAATAAAACTATAAACATAAATTATACCTATTCCTAAAAGACTACCTAATATTACACTTATCCAAGCATCTTTACCGGCGTATTTGAAAAGTAAGAAAAAACCAATTCCAAACATTGAAGAACGAGTTATAAAATATGATAATCTATTTTTCATTCTTTCACCTCAAATATAAATCCTTTCGTATTAACTTTTAAGTCGGCATTAACATTAACTTCGGCTTTTGTCCATAAACCCTTATTTTCTTTACGTGTTTTTTTATAATAAATATCTTGTAATCCTAAAACATCACTCTCATCTTCTTGAAGAATATGGATAAAATTAGTTACTTTTTCTGCAATTACTTTGGCAAAGTCTTCATTAATCATTTTATAAGTTTGCTGATCCTTTAAATCTAGATTAGCATTATTTTCCATAACCCGACCTTTTAAATTTAAATTAATATTTATTTTATCTTTTAAAACTTCAATATTAGTATCTGATGCAGTAATTGAAATATCAAAATTTTTCCCATTATATTTTTTATTAAATGAAATACTAAAAGTATTTTGAGTTAATAGGTTATATAAAGAAGAATCCATTAAAGATAATTCACTTTTCTTTTTATAACCATTAAAAGTATAGAAATTACTTAAAGTTATTTCATCATTTTCATTAATAGTTAAACTACTTATAATAGCATCACTGGAATTACTAATTAATTTAGTTAAAAATACTTGATAAGTATCGATAACGGCTAAATTATTATTATATTTTTCATTATTAATAAGATTCATTATAAAATCACTTACTACGGGAATATTATCGCTATTGTGTTCTAAGATTTCTTTGGGAGTTACTTCTTTTACCGCAAGAGGAATGAATTCATCTCTAATCGCGGTATCTCTGATAAGATAATCACTTATTTTATCTAAATGGTTATTAATAATATTTTCGGAATACAAAACAATTCTTAAATGCGCAAAATAAGGTTTTTTACCAACTTTATAGTTAGTATCGGTAAATGCTTCAGGTAAAGTTTTACCTTTACCACTTATGGTATAGCTTTTCATTGTAGTATTTTGTTCAGTTTTAATATCATTTAATATTTCATAAGTTAAATAATAATTATTATCTTGATAATCAATACCTATTCCGGAAATAATCGCTAAATTATTTAGTTCAATATTATCATAACAGCCACTTAAACAAAATAGAAAAATTATTAAAATTGTAAATTTAAATATTTTCATTCAAATTTTCCTCTCGTTAAATTATCACTTGTTAATAATTCACTTCGTTTAGTATTCTTTGTATCTTTTCTTTTTAAAATAGTTTTAAAAAAGTATGCTTTATTAAATGGGGCAATCGGGGCAAAATAAGGGTTATTTAAGCTTCTTATCGAAATAACATTAATAAGGAAGAAAACGGTAGCTAAAAAGATTCCATATAAGCCAAAAAAGGAAGCAAAGAATAAAAATAGATAACGATAATATCTTAAAGCATTACTTATTTCTAAATCAGAAAATATTAAACTAGTAATAAAAGTAAATGAGGCAATAATTATGGCAATGGGAGAAACGAGTCCCGCATTAACGGCAGCTTCTCCAATTATTAAGGCACCCAGAATAGAAATAGCGGAACCAAAGTTAGAGGGAAATCGTAAATCACTTTCTCTTAAAATATCACAAATGATTAAAAGCATAATAACTTCAATAATGGATGGAAAAGGAACACCACTTCGCTGGGTACTAATATTAACAAGCAGGCTAGCAGGAATAGTTTCCTGATTATAATTAATAATAGCTATATATATCCCCGGAGTTACCATCGATAAGCCAAAACAAATGGCCCTTAATATTTTAATAAAAGCGACATTAATACTTTTAACATAATTATCACTGACGGGATTAATATAATCAGCTAAAAAAGTTGGTAAAATAATAGCAAAAGGTGATGTATCCATTAGAATAACAATTTTCCCTTCGAGAAGAGAGGTTGCCACTAAATCAGGGCGTTCCGTTCTTTTAATGGTCGGAAAAACTGTTTTGTTTTCGCTTTCCAAATAATTAACAATAGTTCCTAAATCAATAACCCCATCAACATCAATGGAATCTAATTTTTCTTTAATAACTTTTACATCACTCATTTTAGCTATATTATCAATATAATTAATACTTAAGGTAGTTAAAGTATCTCTTCCCATTACAATTTCTTCACTTTTTAAATGATGAGTTTTAATTCTTCTTTTAATAAGCCCCATATTAGTTTGATAATTTTCAACAAAAGAATCTTCTGGTCCTAATAAGGAAGGCTCTCTTAAAGCTTGGCTGACCGCTCTTTGCAAATCACCCCGTACTTCAATAGCTAGGATATCTTTATCTAAAATAACAATGGCAAAACCATTAGTAATATAAAATTCAATCTTGTCATAATTATCCAAGGGAACGGTATTAGAACCAGGCGTATTACTATTTAAATTTAATTTAGAATTATATCTTGTTAAATGTTTTAAAATATAATCATTTATTTTATCACCAGAACAAACGGTTTCAATAAAACAAACATAAATAGTTTTTTTTAGGCCAATCTTTATTTCTTTTATTTTAAAATCAGGTACATTAGTAAACTCATCTTTTAATCTAGCCACAATGGGATTCATTATTATCACCTTCAATTTATTTTTATTATTGACAATATTTACCAAATAATACCAATATAATTTAATATGAGAAATTTAATTAAAATAAATAATAAATATACTAATAATAAATTAATTTATTTAGATAAAGATACTTATAAAATTATTAAATCTTTAACTAAAGATATTAAAAAAATCTTTAATGATGAGATAATTATCACGGGTGGTTATAAAACATTATTTATTATTAAAAGAAATAGTTATCATCAATTATATAATTCGGGAAAGGCTTTTAATTTATTAATTAAGAATAAAGAAATTTTAAATTATATTAATGATAATTTAACAAGGTATGGCCTAGTTAAAGAAGATAATTTTTATTATTATATTGGTAAGGCTTCTTATTTAATTAATAAATATCACTTAACGGTTGAAGGATACCAAAAAATGTTTGATGTTAATTGACATATATTAATAACAACTAACTTATTAAGAAAGGAAGTATTTATTATGGCTATATTAAGTAGTAATATTATTGAAGCTCTTAGAGATGGTGGAGCTTATGTTTTTGAAGTTGTCGTTGAAGAAAGATACGTAAAAGGAGATCTAGCATTTACAAGAGATATTGAACAAGTTACTAAAACAGCAACGATTAGACTTGATCGCGATGATATTTTAGACGAAGATGTTCAAGCCCAAATTGCTGAATTTATGAGGGAAAAACACGTTTTGGAAATTCGCCACAATAGTGAAACAGTTTGGACGGAAACTCCTAGTAGAAAAAAAACACTTACTTTTTCTTGGGGCGATCATCTTTCTGTAATTTAATGTTAACTAGAGAAATCTAGTTTTTTTAATGAATTTGATTTGACAAATACTTATTTTAGAGTATAATAAAAAATAATTTTCGAAAGGGGAAATTAATAATGATTAAAAAAGCAAAAATTGAATTTAAAAGAGGAATTGCTTGTCTTTTAGCGGCCCTTCAAATTGGGGTAATTTCTAGTTGTAATACTAAAAGTTTTGATACAGTAGTGCTATCTAGGGAAGAATATGAAAACTTATTAGATGAACTAAAAGAAAAAGAAATGAAAAATAATGGGTTAAATCTTGAAGTAGAAATTTTAAAAGATGCCCTACAAGCTGAATTAAGTAAAAAAGATAAAGAAGATAAGAACAAAGAAGAAGAAAACAATATTAGTGAAGATACTTCTTTAAAACCAACTGAAGAAGGAGAAAAACCTATTTTTGATGAAGAACTAGCTAGTAAAATTGGGATAACTAAAGAAATGATGGAAAATGAAGAAGTTAAAAAATGCTTAGATGAATTTAACAATTATTTAAGTTTACATACTTATCTTATTTATAAAGATGAAAGTCAAGATGGAATCCAAACAGTTAAATTTATAATGGATAATGAAGTTATTGGTGAAGTTTGGACTTGTAAAGAAACAACGACATCTATAAACTTTGTTTATAATAAACCGGAATATCAATATACTTATAGTTTACATTTAGGAAATGAAGATAATAAAGTTTATAGAACTAGTTATGATTATGAATGGTCATATGAAGGTAACGAGTATGATATAGGAAGTAATTCTATTAATTATGAAATAGTGGAAGGAAGTATTTATAATATATCTCTTGATTTTAATATATTTGATAATAATACTAATGAAGATAAATTATTTATCTATCTTTCTAAAAATGCCGATGGAACCTTTACAATCGATTTAAATAGTAAAAATTCTTTATACATTCCAAGTGATAGTGAACACTCTACACTTACGATAACATCAGAAGACTTCCAAATTTTAGATAAATTAATTTTATCTTATAAAGAAAAAGGTAAATTTGAAAATATCTTAGCGTATTGCCAAGAAACTTTAATTGATATTATTAAAAAATATGATACCGAAGAGAAGTGTGAACAATATATTAATATCATAAAAAAGAATAGTAAAGATAAAAATGAAGAGACAGATCAAGATGTTAATGATATAACTCATCTTACTTTTAATCAAGAGCTTGCTAATATTATTGGTTTGAGTGCTGCAGTTTTAGAAAATTCTATTGTTCAAAAAAACATTAATATTTTAAATGATTACTTAAACAATTATGATAATTTATCTTATCAAAATAAAATTAGTGAGACATCTAATGATCTTACTTTTATAGATAATAGTAGTAAAGAAGTAGCAAGAGTTATTTTATTACAATCTTCACCATCATTGTTTGTTACACTATATGGAACAGATTATAATTCTATTTATTCTGTTATGCTTGATGACAAAAATGAAGTTAATTATTCATCTGATGTCTTAAGTTGGGATTATAATGATGAAAATTATTCAATTGGTGATAGTTATAGTTTTTATGACGCCAATTATACTTATACATCATATATCGATTATGTTCGTTTTGGAGCTGATTCTCCAATTGATAGAGAATTTAGTGTTTGGTTAAATAAAGATGCCGATAATAATTATACTTTGAAACTTAATAAAGATGTAACTCTTACAATCGAAGTTGATGATTTTTATAAACTAACTGATTTAATAAATGCTTATGCAAATACTAAAGAATATGGTAATATTTTTAAGTATTGTGGTAATGAAATAATTGAAACTATACAAAAGTATGATAGTGAAAATAAATGTCAAGAATATGTGGATATTATTAAAGAAATTAAAGATAGTCTTGAAAAAGAAAGAACTAGATAATAGGGGGAGAAATTTAAAATGATCGAAAAGGAAAAAATTAATTTTAAAAAAGGGATAGCTTGTCTTTTGGCAGCTCTTCAAGTGGGGATAGTTACAAGTTGTGCTAAGAATGATATTTCGGAAAAAGATTATGCTGATGCATCAGAAATTGTCACTACTTTAGAACAAGTAAGTAAAAGTAGTGATAATTTAAAAAATAAAAGCAAACTAGATACTTTAAGTAATGATTTAGTTAAAGAAATTGGCTTAACAGAAGAA
>CANRDM010000026.1 GCA_947629365.1 uncultured Bacilli bacterium | reverse complement strand
AATGGACATATAATAAAGCTTTACAAAAAGGAAGAGAATCTTTTAAGTTAAGTAAAGAGCAAAAAGAAAGATTAAAAAATTCAAAAATGAATTAGTATTGATTTTTAATTGCATTTATATTAATATATAAAGCTATGGAGGAATTATGGAATATAAATATTTAGAAGAAGACTTATTTAAACAATACAATTCTAGTGAGCCACTTAACTTTGCTCGTATTAAAGATGTAAGAGATTTTGCTTGGTGTTATTTAGCAAAATTTTGGCCTCAAAAAGGTAGATACGCAGGGGCAGATGGCGCAGATGTTTCATCAAGAGAATGTAGTAAAGCTTTAGCTTTTTTAATTTCCGATGTTGATTTTTCAAAATACTATTATGGCTATTATAATCAAACAACTTCAGATTTTACTAAAAGATGGGAAGATAGATTAGTTGTAAGAATTAATCCTAATGATCTTTCATTATGGCAAGAAGATGGGATAAAACAAATTATCTATGCCCCCTTAGAAGATACTATTTTCATTTTAAGAAGAAAAGATAATGTTTTTATTAATGAGATTATTCAAGGTAATAGATTCTGTAATGAAAATAATGCTCGTATTGATGCTAGAGTAAGTACTGAATGCTTTAATTTAAGTGAAGAGGAAACAGAAGAATTTAGAAATTATTTTGTTACTAAAGAGATAGAAGATCAACCGTTAATAATGTATATTGTTAATAAAGTATATAATGATCCACAACCTAGATTACCCGAATATGAAAGTATAACTACTTTAAAAGATTATTTAAAAGATGATTGCACCATTAATTTTTATGTAGTAGAGGATAATGAAGCTAAATTAAAAGAACAATTTAAAGTAAAAGAATTACCTGAAAGTGAATACGTAAAAACACCAAATGTCAAAATATTTAGTTACTATATTGAACCAAATACATTATATGCTGCTTACCGTAAGTATTTTGATGGGAATATGCCTTTCTTAAAGAAAGATGAGGCTAAATTAGAAAGGAATAAAGATTAATTATGGAATATCAATATTTAGAAGAAGATGTATATAAAAAATATAACTCTAAAGAACCTCTTGGTTTTGTTAAAGCTGAAAAAATTGGCGATTTAACTTATTGTTTAGCTAATTTCAAGCCTGATTATATAGGTGTTGGTTCAAGACAATGTAACCATACTTTAAATTTTTTAAACACAGATGTTGACTTTTCAAAATATTATTATGGCTATTATAGTCAAGAGTCAAAGGGTTTTACTAAGGTATGGAAAGATCGCTTAATAATAAGAATTAACCCAAATGATCTTACCTTATGGCAAGAAGATGGAATAAAACAAATTACTTATGCTCCTTTAGAAGATACCATTTTTATCTTAAGAAGAATAAATAATGTTTTTATTAATGAAAGATTTATTGGTGATAAAGATGCTCATTTACGACATAATAGTAATGGTCAACTTTCTGTTGATTGCTTTAATCTAAATGAAGAGGAAGAAGAAAAATTTAGATTATTTTTTGCCAATGAACCAATATATGCCCAACCTTTATTAGCATTTGCAGAAACTGTTCCTGATTATATATGCGAAGTTATTTATAATGGTTATTATATGGATAAAGATAGTACAATTGATTATTATGAATTTGTTAATGGTTTTAACAAATTAGTAAACCAATTTAAAGTAAAAGAATTACCAGAAAAAGAATTTGTACCAATACTAAATGGCGAGAAAACGGGAATTTATATTGAGCCAAATACATTATACGCTGCTTATCGTAAGTATTTTGATGAAAATATGCCTTTCTTAAAGAAAGATGGAGCTAAATTAGAAAGAAGTAAATAATATTAAAGCTAGATTTATTTTTTATAGTAAATCTAGTTTTTTATCATTTTTAATGCATAGACTTTTTAAGAGAAATTTAGTACAATTATGGTGGTGGTATAAATGGAGTGTTTATTTTGTAAAATTGTTAATGGTGAGGTACCTAGTTACAAGCTATATGAAGATGATTTAGTAATAGTTATAATGGATGCTTATCCTAATGTTGATGGACATACATTAATTATTCCTAAAAAGCATTATGATTCTTTAATGGATATACCTGATGATTTACTAATTCATATTAATGAAGTAGCTAAAAAATACATTAATTATCTAATGGAAAAACTAAACGCTAAAGAACTTAGTGTCTGTATTAATTATGGTAATAGCCAAAAAATTAAACATTATCATATGCATTTACTTCCTAATAATGGTACTAGAGCTACTAAAGAAGCTAAAGATGTATATGAGGTATTAAAATAATGAAATTAAAAAGTAGTGTTAAAAAATGTTTATTTACCATAGGTATTGTTTTATCTTTAATTTTACTTTTTACTTTTAGTTATCATACTCTATTAAATAATTTTAGTAATGCTAGCCCTACTAATGAAGAACAAGTAAAAAATAAAGATGATGAAGAAAAGATAAAAACTTACAAAGCATCTCTTATTGCAACTGGTGATGGTCTTGTTCATTCTAATGTTTATAATGCAGCTTATAATTCTTATAATAAAAATTATGATTTTAAAAGTATGCTTACTTACACAAAAGAAAAATTAAAAGATTATGATATCAAATACTATAATCAAGAAACTGTTTTTGATAAAGATTCACCTTATAGTAATTATCCGAGATTTAATACCCCATCGGCCTTTGGTGATGATATGCTTGATGCTGGTTTTAACCTTGTATCGCTAGCAACTAATCACTCAATGGATAAAGGATCATCTGGTGCTTACAATAGTGCTTTATGGTGGCAAGAAAAAGAAGGCATCCTTGCAACCGGTATGTTTACAAGTGCTGAAGAAAGAGAAAAGGTCAAAATAATGGAAGTAAATGGTATAACTTATACAATGTTATCTTATACTTATGGCACTAATGGAATTCCTATTCCAAGTGATAAAACATATTTAGTTAATTTATTTGATGAAGAAAAAGCCTTAGAAGATATAAAGGCTGTTAGAGATAAAGTTGATGTTTTAATTGTTGCAATGCATTGGGGAACTGAATATAAATTAGATGCAACGGAAACCCAAAGAAAACAAGCTAAATTTTTAGCTGATAATGGGGTTGATATTATTCTTGGTACTCATTCTCACTGTATTGAGCCTTGGGAAATGATTGGTGATACTCCAGTATTCTATTCTTTTGGTAATTTTATTTCTGGTCAAAATCACGCTGATAACACTGCCTATGTTAGAAAAATAACTTCTATTGGAATGTTTGCAACAATGGATATAGTTAAAACTGTAGATCCTAAAAATAATACAACAACCATAAAAATTGAAAATATTGGGGCTGATTTAAATTATAATTATAAATTCTATAATAACGAAAAGAAAAAATATGATTATATAGTTATTCCTTTTAGTAAGATGGAAGAAAAATATTTAGATAATTATGAAGATATCTATGAAGAATTTAGTCAAGTTCTTACTAAGTATGATGATAGTATAAATATTGAAAAACTACCTGGCGTTGCCTAGGTAGTTTTATTATTTATCTAATTTTTCAACTATATTTTTAAACATTTCTTCATTCCAAATTGTAATATTTAATTCTCTTGCTTTATCATATTTACTGCCTGGGGCATCACCCACAATGACAACATCAGTTTTTTTACTAACTGAATCAGCAAATGTTCCACTATACTCTTCAATTAAAGCTTTGATTTCATCTCTTGTCATAAAAGAAATAGAACCTGTCATTACAAATTTTTTATTAGTAATATATTCACTAACTTTTTTCTTTACCCCTAAATATTCCATATTAATATCAAGCATTTTTAATTTATCAATTAGATTACGATTGTTTTGAAAATAATCATAAATACTTTGGGCTAATATATCACCAATGTCTTTAATTTGTAATAATTCATCTACTGTAGCATTCATTAGATTATCGATATTGCCATAATATTCCGCTAAAAGTTTCGCGGTTTTACTGCCAACACCATTGATACCTAGACCAAATAATAATTTTTCTAAACTATTTTCTTTACTGTTTTCAATAGCGTTAATCATATTATCAAAGCTTTTACGACCAAAACCTTCAAGTAAAAGAATATCATCTTCATAGTCTTTTAAATGATAAAAATCAGTAATGCTTTTTAAGAATCCTTCATTATAAAAGTCTTCAATAATTTCATCACCCAAGCCATCAATATTCATTGCATCTCTTGAAGCAAAATGAATTAACCCTTCAATTCCTCTAGCAGGACATAAATCATTAGGGCAAAAATAATCTACTTGTCCTTCTTTTTTAATAAGTTTCGTATGACATATAGGGCATTCACTAATCATCTTAAAAGGTTTTTCGGCCCCGGTTCTTCTTTCCATAACGGCGCCCTTAACTTCCGGAATAACATCACCAGCTTTATGAACAATAACTGTATCACCAATCATTAGACCTAAATTATTAACAAAATCTTCATTATGTAAAGTAGCTCTTGTAATAGTTGAACCCATAACTAATACGGGATCTAAAACGGCATTTGGTGTTATTTGTCCCGTACGACCCACCGTAAAAATAATATCTTGTAACTTAGTTAAAACATCATTATGAGGAAATTTATAAGCAACAACCCATCTTGGATATTTTGCCGTATTACCTAATTCTCTTTGTTCATTAATATCATTAACTTTAATAACTACTCCATCTATTTCATATGGTAAACTATCTCTTATTTCGATATATTCTTGAATAAATGCTAAAGCTTCATCAATATTTTTAACTAACCTATTAGCGGGATTAATCTTAAAACCTAAATCTTGCATAAATTTTAAAGCATCACTATGTTTAGTTATGCCATAATCAAGGGGATTAGGTAAATGATAAATAAAATTATTTAAATTTCTTTTAGCGGCCACTTTAGAATCTAATTGTCTCACACTACCCGCCGCAGCATTTCTTACATTTTGTAAAAGGGGAAGTCCTTCTTCTTCTCTTTCTTTATTTATTTTCTCTAAAGTTTTCTTATCCATATAGATTTCGCCCCGAACTTCGATATCAATTTCTCTATTTAACTTTAGAGGAATAGCTTTAATAGTTTTAACATTATGGGTAATATCCTCCCCAACTACCCCGTCTCCTCTTGTAGCACCTCTTACTAAGATGCCTTTTTCATATTGCAAGGAAACAGCCAAACCATCAATCTTAAGCTCACAAACATATTCCGGATTAACTCCCATTTTTTTAATACGATTATCAAACTCTTTTACTTCATCTTCATTAAAAACATCACTAATACTTAAAAGAGGTATTTTATGCGTAACTTTTTGAAATTTATCAATAACCTCTCCCCCAACTCTTTTAGTTGGGCTATCCAATAAAATATATTCTGGATATTTTTTTTCTAAATTTTCTAATTCTCTTAAATAACTATCAAATTCTAAATCCGTAATTGTTGGATTATCTAAAACATAATAATTATAATTAGCTTCATTAATTATTTTAACTAACTCTTCAATTCTTTCTTTAGGATTCATACTTAACTCCATAAATCATTTTTATACTTACCACTGGCAATTTCTTCTTTTATTCCCAATTTTAAATTTTCTAAATCTTCTTTATAAGTCATTCCTAAGTATTTACTATTAGTATTTATAACTTTTATTTTTTGACCATTTTCTTTAGCACTTTCATAAGCAACATTAGGAATTAACCACTCACTATTTAATAAATCACCACAACTGTTAAAAAAGGACGAAATATTTTCTTCTAAATAAGTAAATAGTTGAGGAGTAAAGCAAAAAAGATTCATTGAAACTGGTTGATTTTTAGGAACATAAAAGAAAGATACTCTTTCATCTAAAGGATGACATAAAACGTAGCCCTCATCTTCTTTAACACTACATTCCCTTATTTCATCAAGATACCCATCTTTAGTAAATATAACTCCTCTTTTAACTTCCCCGTTATTAGTTAGAGTATTACCTACTTCATAAGCAATATTAGCATATTCTTTTAAAGAAGCATTTTGTAAAAATTCACTAGCTTTTAAATAACCATCTTGCCCATAAAAATCATCAGCATTAATAATAGCAAAATTTTCATTAATAACTTTACGGGCACAGTAAATGGCGTGAGCAGTACCTAGTGGTTTTACTCTTTCTTTCGGAATATTGACATCTTCTGGTACATCACTCATTTTTTGAAAAACATATTCAACTTTTATTTTGCCTTCGATTCTTTTACCAATCGTTTCTTTGAATGTTTCATAATTTTCTTCTTTAATGACAAATACTACTTTATTAAAACCAGCTTTTAGGGCATCATATATAGAATAGTCAATAATAAATTCCCCATTTGGCCCCACTGGTTCAATTTGTTTAAGGCCTCCAAATCTACTACCCATACCTGCTGCTAAAACTAAAAGTGTTAAATCTTTTTTCATTTTTTCTCTTCCTTTCGTAATCCTTTATAATTTTTCATAAACTTTCTAATACCATATTGTTTATTAAATGCTACACTAACAAAACGATCATCAACCCCAATAACAACACCTCTACCAAAGGTTAAATGATTAACAACATCCCCACAAAGATAATTAACTTCTTCATCATTATCACTATAGAAAATAGATTTATCAATTTTTTTATCTTCTACTACATTTGACTCTAAGTATTCATTATTTATTTCATCAATAAATCTTGAAGGAGGATTAAACATATCTTTACCATAAAGCATTCTTCTTTTGGCGTTAGTTAGATATAATCTTTCTTTAGCTCTTGTAATCCCAACATAACATAATCTTCTTTCTTCTTCTAATTCTTTTTCATCAAATAAACTATTTTGATGAGGCATTAACCCTTCTTCCATTCCTACCATAAAGACTACTTTAAACTCTAACCCTTTAGCACTATGGAAAGTCATTAAGGTAATGGCATCATCATCTTCCCGATGTTCTGTTACATCAGCAATTAAACTAATTTCCTCTAAAAAATCTTGTAAATTGACACTTCCGGTGGTATTTTGATAATTTTCCGTTATACTTCTAAATTCTTTTAGATAGTCCATTCTAATTTCCCCATCTAAAGATTCATCTTTAGTAAACTCTTCTTTCATTCCGCTTTTTAAAATGACATCATCAATAAGTTCTGTTAAAGATAAGTTATCAGCATCATTCTTTAATTCTAAAATTAAATTTTTAAATTCTAATTCCTTACCTTTACTAATAACATCAAACATCGCTTTACCTAAATCATTAGCTAGAGTTTCAATATTTTCTATTGTTTTAGCCCCAATTCCTCTTTTAGGTTCATTAATTACTCTTTTTAAAGCTACATCATCATTAAAGTTAGCAATTAATCTTAAATAACTAATTAAATCTTTTATTTCTTTTCTTTTATAGAAGTAAAAACTACCAACTACCCGGTAAGCAAAATTATTTTTAAGCATTGCTTCTTCATAAGCTCTTGATTGCGCATTAGTCCGATAAAATATTGCCATATCTTTTAAATTATAACCATTACTAAGTAAATTTTTTATCTCATTAATAATTATATTTATTTCACTTGCACCATCATTACTTCTAAAATATTTTACTTTAACCCCTTCCCCTAATTCACTAAATAAATTAACTTCTTTTCTTTCAATATTATTTTTAATAACGGAATTCGCTGCATTTAAAATATTAGTGGTGCTTCGATAATTTTGATTTAACACAATAACTTTCGCATCTTGATAATCTCTTTCAAAATTTACTATATTTTTATAATTAGCTTGTCTAAAGCCATATATGGCTTGATTTTGATCACCAACAACAAAGATATTATGATATTTACTACTTAAATATTTAATCATTTTATATTGAACTTCATTAGTATCTTGATACTCATCAACTAAAATATATTGATATCTTTCTTGATATTTGGCTAAAATATCTTTATTTTTGATAAATAATTCAGTAGGTAATTTAAGTAAATCATCAAAATCAATGGCATTATTTTTCTTTAACATTTTATCATAACGAAAATAAACTTCCACTACTTTTTTTTCAATATCAGAAGCAAAATATCTTGTTACTTCTGCATCACTTAACATTTCATTTTTAATAAAACTTATTTTACTACGGACAAAAGCTGGTGAAACATCTTTTATATCATAATCTAAATCTTTCATAATTTTCTTTATAATACTTAAAACATCATCAGAGTCCATAATTGTAAAATTACTTGTTAAACCAAATTCTTCATAATTTTCTTTAATAACTCTAAGACCAAAGGAATGGAATGTTCCAACAAAAGCATAATTGTTACTAACCAGTTTACCTATTCTTTCTTTCATTTCTTTAGCGGCTTTATTAGTAAATGTAATAGCTAAAATATTACCACTATAAACACCAGAATCAATTAAATAGGCAATTCTTGTGGTAAGGACCTTAGTTTTTCCACTGCCCGCACCAGCCACCACCAAACAAGGCCCATCTTTATGCATTACTGCTTCTCTTTGTTCTTTATTTAAATCATCTAAATAATTCATTTCTTAAAACCTACCCATCATTTTAATTATATCAGAATATAGGCCTTTAGTCACTTAAAAACAAGTCATTTGACTTGTTAAAATAATTATTTACATTAATTATAATGTATTTATAAATTTATTAAAAAGAAAAGTGATTACTTCATCACTTTATATATATTTAATATTATTTTTAACTGTTAAATTAGGCATCTTTTTAACAAGCGTTTTATTTAGCACTGTTTGTTCTAAGCCAAAACCAGGCAAAGATTCTGTAAAACTTTCATTGGTTAAGCCCAAATCTTCTAATAACAAAGCATAAATTTTTCTTGTTATTTCTATTTCTCTTTTATCTTCATCGTTTAATTCTTTTTTATTATCTAATTGTTTAAAAAGTTCTTCATATTCTCTTATTTCCTTTGCGTGATCAAATTCCCAAGATGCTCCTGGACCTATTTTATATGAACAATATGGATTTTTGGAATCATATAAACTTTCCAATTTTTTCATTATTCTTTCCATTTCCGCTTCTTTCATTTCTTTACTTTCCAGCGTTTGAAATAATGACACATCACCAATTTTTAGTGTCATAAAACCATAAGGTATATTATAATTTCCGCCCCACCTATTAGGAAGAATTTCGCTATAATTAAAATCAAATAATTCTATGTATCTATTGCCTAGTTTAATTGATACCCCTAATCTTTCCAAACCACCAGTATCTTCCGCTATAATAAAATCATCATTTTGTTTTGCAAAAAAAGTTTTAGCTCTATTATAAATATTATAAATTGCTATATTTTTATATAATTCAAATTCTGCTAATGCTTTTCTATCAGAATCACTAATATAATCTCTTACAACCGAAAATTCTAATTCTATTAATGAATTTAAATAATTTATTATTGATTCTTGAAGTATTCCCTTATATTCATTTAATTGTTTTACTAATAATTCTTTTGGATAAATTCTATTCATAATCCGTCTCCTTTTCTTTTATAATATTATATCAAAAAATTTTTTTAAGTAAATATTATAATTAAAAATTACTTTTAAATTAAAAATTACTTTTAAATCTATTAGCCTTGCTAATTCAAGTTAAATATCAATATGGTGTTCTTGAAGGGAATCGAACCCTTGGCCTTACGCGTCGGAGGCGTACGCTCTATCCAACTGAGCTACAAGAACACCTATATTATAACATCATTTATAAATTACTTCATTAACTTTTTGATCATTATTATTAATTTCTATCTTATCATCTAAACATTCTTTATAAGTAAGACCAATCCGATAAACATTATTACTTTGAAAAAATCGATCATAATAGCCTTTCCCATAACCAATTCTTTTACCATCAGAAGAAAAACAAACCCCTGGTGTAAGACAAATGCAATTATCATAATTTAAAACCTCTTTATTGGTAGTGGGCTCTAAAATATTAAAATAACCTTTCTTAAGTTCAGTTAAACTATCTATATAATAAAAAGACATTTTCCCATCAGCTACTTTAGGTACTGCAACTTGCTTGGATTTTAAAAAGTAATTAATTAGTTTAATAGTATCAACTTCATTATTAAAAGATACATATATTAATATTAATTTGGCCTTTTTAATATATTCGTTATTAATTACTAAATTAAATATTTCTTCGTCTTTAGTTTTTCTTCCATTTATATTCTTTCTTATTTTTAAATACTTTTTTCTTAATTCATCTTTCATACTTTTATTATATAAAATATCAAAAGAAAAGCAACACCTAAGTGTTACTCTATATTTTCTTTATTCCTTTTTTATTCTTTAATATAAAGTTAAAAAGTAAAATACCAATTAATAATGTTATTCCTAAGATTAGAGGTGATGTAATCCCCGTATCAGGATTAGTGGTAATATTTCCCATTGAAGTATCACTAGTTTTAACTTCAATTATATTACTATATTTATCTCCGTTAGTAACCATAGCTTTATAATAATAAGTGGTATTACTTTTTAAGTGAGTATCAACAAATAAAGCATCAGGATCTAAACAATTTATGGCTGTTTTTGAAACTTTTTCATAATCGCCATCTTTTTCTAATGAACGATATATATGACAACTAACATCTTTACTTGAATTTACTATATTTTTTACTTCGGGATGAAGAGATGCAGAATTACTTGTTATTTCCTTTAATTCTAACGTTGGTACTAAGGTTGATTTTTCTTCTTCTTTGATATCTTCACCATAATCTTTAACTAATTTAGTAATCTTATCAGTATCAAGGGAAATCTTAAAATACTTTATGGCATCTCCACTAATATTCCAACTACCAGATTCCTCATTGCCACTAAAATCATAATGCTCAGTTTCAAGTTGCAATCCATAAGTATCATAAGTATTACTATAATCGCTTTCTTTTATAGTTAAATTGTTATAACCACTTTGAATAAAAATTGATTCAATTATGCCAATCATTCCTAAAGCATCATAAAAATCTGCAAACAAATTATCTTCAGTTACAACATAATCTCTTTTATTTAATTCTATATAATTATCACTATTATTATAGACAAAAGAAGCTATTATTTCTGATTCGGAATTCTCACTATCTTGAGCATAAACATCTATAGTTTTTTTAGTACTATTATATTTAGCTTCTATTTTAGACCCAAAATCATTTAATTCTTTTATTTGTGGGGCTTCACTAAAAGTAGAAACCACTTCTTCAATCGTTAAAATTTTAGCATTAACTTTACCAATGGGTAATAAAAGCATAATCCCTAATATAAAATAAATAACTTTTTTCATCTTTGCAACCACCTCTATAAAACTTTAAAACAATCTAATAATATCATTGAATGTTACAACAACAATTAATAGCATTAATAAAATAAAACCAATTGTATGACATAAATTTTCAAATTTTTGATTAACTGGACTACCTTTAATCTTTTCAATAACTAAGAACAAAATATGTCCTCCATCAAAAGCTGGGAATGGTAAGATATTTATTAAACCAACATTAATACTTAAAAGAGATATTAATGATAAAACATTATAAATTACATCAGTAAAACTAAAACCAACAACATTACTACCAACTGCTTCATATATACCTACCGGTCCAGATAAATTATCGATAGATAAATGTCCAGTTATTAAATTACCTAAAGTTATAAGCATTGTATAGATTAAATCACCAAATTTAATAAAAGCATTTTTTAAGGCATTAAAGAAACCTTTTTCTAAAGCATTAGTATTAAAGCCATACATCATCACATCTTCACCATCTTGCTTAACACAATTGCCTTCATCATCTTTTAAACATTCTTTTTTCAATTTATAATCTTTAGTTTTACCATTTTCATCCGCAATAGTAAAAGTATAAGATCCATCTTTGCTTTTAAATGCTAATCTAGTTTGAATTTGATACATACTATAGACTTTTTTACCATCAATAGCTAATATTTTATCGCCTTCTTTTATACCAGCCAGATCAAAAACGGAATTTTTCTCAACAATAGCTATCTTATTACTAGATGTTGTACTACCCCAAATTAAAAAAGTAATAAAAAGTAAAAGAATAGCCAGAATAAAATTATTCATTACCCCAGCAGCCATTACAATAATTCTTTGCCAGATTGGTTTATTACATAAGCATTTATCTTTAGGGACTTCTTTATCATCTTCATAAACTTCCCCAGCCATTGCGACAAATCCGCCAATAGGTAAGGCTCTTATATTATATTTAATACCATCTTTTTTACTAACTTTGGTATAAATAACCGGTCCCATTCCAATCGAAAATTCATAAATGTGAACTCCAAAATGTCTAGCCCAAAGAAAATGTCCTAGTTCGTGAACTAAAACAATAATTCCTAAGATAAAGATAAAAATTAATAAAGTGACTATCCACATAATTGTACTCTCTTTCTATATGCTCCAAAGTAATATTATATAAACAAAAACAATAAAACTTAAACTATCAATGCGATCTAAAATACCCCCGTGTCCAGGCATTATATTAGAAAAATCTTTTATTTCATTTTCTCTTTTTACTTTACTGTAGAATAAATCCCCAAGTTGACCTACTATCGATAATAAAATAGTAACAAGAGCTATTTTTATATCTAGTTTAGCTACTAAACTAGCATAAACAATCATTCCACATATTGATCCCCCAATTAAACCAGCAAAGAAACCTTCCCAAGATTTATTTGGACTGATCTTTGTTATCTTATGTTTACCTATTAACATTCCAACTGCATAAGCAAATGTATCAGTTAAAATAGAAATACTTAATAAATAAATTAAAACATTGACATTAACATTTCTAATTGTAATTAATAAATTAAAAAATAAACCAATTAAATAAATAGAACCTAGTAAAAATAAAGCATCATTAGTTTTATATTGATCTTTTTTATAAAATATTGTTGGTAATAATATAAGTACTAAAGGAACTAAGATAGCATTATAAGTCATTATTGATCTTTGATAATTTATTAATATTAAATAAATTAAAGAAAACATTCCTAATACTTTTACAACATTGGGATATGGTTGATGTGACTTTTTTAAATCAATTATTTCTTTAAATCCAAGGGCTGCTAAAATACCACAAGCACAAGCAAAAGGAATACCTCCAATAATAATTAAGGGAATAATTACCGCTAAAGCAATTACAGCACTTATTATTCTTATTTTCATAAATTTACCTCCATATATTATATTCTACTTAAAAGTATACTATTATTTTTTTATTTAGTAAAGAAAAAGTGTATCTTTACAGCTCTAAGGAGTGAAATTTTTTCGCAATCACCAATTTGGTATAATATAGAAAAGGTGGTTGATTAATTTGA